>JAPYXA010000010.1 GCA_028276075.1 Minisyncoccota bacterium | reverse complement strand
TCTTCTTCTAAACTAATTTCAGGTTTCCAGCCTGAAAGTTTTTTACTCAAAGAATTGTTTCCTAAGGTATGTTTCATTTCTTCTTTTCTTTCCGGAAGATAAATTTTTTTTTCCACCAATTAATTTGGCAATATAATTTATTGAGTAATTTTTCCCTAAACATATATTGATAACTTCTCCCTTGCCAACTTTTTTACTTTTCATGGCTAAAATATTTGCTTTAGCAACATCATCAACATAAACAAAATCCCCTGTTTGTTTGTCGTCACCATAAATTGTTAATGGTTTGTTTTCTTTTCTAAGTTTTAAAAATTTACCAATGACTAAAGCATAAGGTCCATTTGGATCCATTCTTGGCCCATAAACATTAAAAAATCTTAAGCAAACTGTTTCTAAATTATAAAGATTAGAAAATAAATCACAATAATATTCTCCAATCAATTTATGAAGTCCATAAGGAGAGACTGTATTCGTAGTCATATTTTCTTTTAATGGCAATTTTTTAATATCTCCATAAACAGCAGAACTTGATGCAAAAATTAATCTTCTTATTTTATTTTTATAACTTGCATATAAAACATTCAAAGTGCCATCAACATTGATTTTATGACTTTCAATAGGATTTTCAACAGAAAAAAATAACTCTTGGATTAGCTGCTAAATGAAAAACATAATCTATTCCTTTAAACAAAGGTAAAATTTTATTCAAATCACAAATATCTGCTTTATAAAAAATTGCCTTTTTATTTAAATTTTCTTTCTTGCCAGTTGAAAGATTATCAATAACAAAAACTTTATGCTCTTCGTCAATTAATTTATCTATTAAATTACTGCCAATAAAACCTGCCCTACCTGTTATTAAAATTTTCATTTGAAGATCTTTTCCTGTTTAAAAAAAAATTCAAATAAAAGCATTTTTAAATACCATTGCCTTCAAAATCATTTTTTGGTCTCAAATTTTTGGGTAATCTGTAATCCCACACTTTTAAATTTTCATAATTTAATTTTAACATGAAAAATAATATAAAAAGGTTATAATTTAAAAATGATTAAAGAAATAAAAAATAAAAAAGTTTTAATTTTTGGTTTAGGTATTTTAGGTGGAGGTAGGGAAGCGGTAAGATGGTTTTATAAAAATGGAGCAAAAATTGTAATTACCGATAAAAAGACTAAAAAAGATCTTTTGCAGTCAATTAAAAAATTAAAAAAAATAAAAGCTAAATATGTTTTAGGAAAGCATAGGTTTGAGGATATAGATTCTTCTGATATTGTTTATTTTAATCCAGGAGTGAGTTATAAAAGTCAGTGGGCGCAATATGCAAAGAAAAAAGATAAAGAAGTAGTTAATGATTGTTATTTGTTTTTTAAATATGCTAAAGGAGATATTATTGCTGTTACAGGAACAAGAGGAAAAACAACTACAACAACCTGGATTTATGAATTCTTAAGAAAATTTTTTGGAAATAAGGTTTTATTAGGAGGAAATCAACCAGAAAAAAGTTTGTTTAAAATTTTAGATAAAACAAAAGAAAATAGTATTTCTGTTTTAGAAATTTCTTCTTTTCAGTTAGAGTTTTATGAAAAAAATTTAAAGGCTCCAAAAATTGCAATAATCACTAATATTTATAATGATCATTTGAATAGATATTCTGGTTTTGAAGAATATGCAGAAGTTAAGGCAAAGATATTTCAAAATCAAACAGAAAACGACTATTTAATTTTAAATTTAGATAATGAATGGACAAAATTCTTTTTAAATTTAAAACCAAAAAGTCAAGTTTATTTTGTCTCCTTGAAGAAAAATCCAAAAAAGGGAATTTATGTTAAAGATGAGAAAGTTTTTATAATAGATCAAAAAGAACATCAACTATTTTCTATAAAAAAATTTAAAGAAATTTATGGAGAGCATAATATCTATAATTTACTTTTTGCAGTTTTAGCGGTTTATCTTTATTTAAAATCTAAAAATATAAAAAATCCTCAAGATAAAATAAAAAAAATTAAAGATTTCATTTTTAATTTAAAAGCTCCTGAATTTCGGCAAGAAATTATTTATCAAAGTAAAAATTTAATAATAGTTAATGACTCAGCAGCAACATCTCCTGATGCAACAATTAATGCTATTGAAAGATTCAAAAAATATAAAAACTTAATTTTGATTACTGGCGGAACTGATAAAAATTTAGATTTTAAAGATTTAGCTAAGAAAATAAAAAAAGAAATCAAGCCAGAAAATTTAATTTTGCTTAATGGTAGTGCTACGAAAAAATTAATTGAAGAACTGAGGAAGATAAATTATCATTTAATTGAAGAAAATATTTTTGAAGATTTAAGAAAGGCAGTTATTAAAGCTGTAACACTATATAATTCAAGAAAAATCTACCCGAATAACAATCGAATAAAATACCTGAATAATCACCGAATATTCGGTAAAAATTCGGGTAATAAATTCGGTATAGATTCGGATAGTTTATCTGTGGTTTTATTTTCTCCAGCTTCTGCCTCTTTTGAAAAATTTAAAAATGAATTTGATCGAGGTAAAAAATTTAATAAGATAATTAACTCTATGCTAAGATTAATTTATATCAGTAATAAAAATAAAAATATTTAGAAAATAGTAAAATCTTGTAAAATTTCTTATACAGATAGAAAAGGAAAATATCAAGGACAAAAGTAATTAATCTATCAAAAGTGGATAAATAAGTTATGAATATAGATTTATTAAGAAAAGTTCTGTTTTTAATATCAATCTTTGTTTTTCTTCCAAATTTTTTAAACGCAAATAATGATTTTGAATATTTTGCCCCTGAAAATTTAAATTGGGGAAAAGTAACTTCAAGAGCCCCTTGGAGACCAAGAGATTCTGGAGAAGCTTTTGTCTTTAAAGATAAAATATGGTTGATAGGAGGTTTAAACGCAAATACTTATGTTATTAGAAAAAATAAAAAAATTGTTGTTGAATATCAAAAAGCTCCTCATTTTAATGATATTTGGAATACAGAAGATGGTATTCATTGGAAAAAAGTTTTAAATAAAGCCTCCTGGCTACCTCGAAGATCAATGTCAGTAGTATTTTTTAAAGATAAATTATGGATGTTAGGTGGCTGGAGTCCTGTTAATGGCTATCAAAGTGATATCTGGCAATCAATCGATGGTATTCATTGGCAAAAAATTGTTTCTAAAGCTCCTTGGCCGACAAGAGAAGGACAAACAGTTGAAGTTTTTAAAGATAAAATTTGGTTAATCGGTGGTGTCAATTATAATCAAAGAAAAGTTTTTAATGATGTCTGGTATTCTGAGGATGGTGTTAATTGGTATGAAGTTAAAGACATTCCTTGGCAGCCTCGTTGGGATCATGCTACTGAGGTTTTTAAAGATAAATTGTTTTTAACAGGAGGTATGAATTTGAGTGGCAAAGTTTTTAAAGATGTTTGGGTTACTGAAGATGGAATTAATTGGGAGTTAATTAACGATGATCCACCTTGGCAAAGTAGGCAGGGACATGCTTTAATTTCTTATAAAGACTATTTGTGGATAATCGGACGTTTAGATGATTCTGAAAATAAAGGCAAGAATGATGTTTGGTTTTCTAAAGATGGTTTACAATGGCAGAAGACTAAAGAGGATCCTCGATGGTTGGGCAGAGAAGACTTTTCCTCGGTTGTTTTTAAAGACAAAATATGGATATTTGGAGGAATGGATAAAAATTGGCGCTGGCGCAATGATGTTTGGGTGTCTGAGTAAAATTTTAGTCTCTGTTTTATAATAAAGAGAATAATTAAAAATGGGTAAAATTTTATTAATTACCCCACCAATAGTAGTTTTAATAATTCTTTAATATTCTTTGTAATTTTGCCTTTTTAGAGGATATCGCTTATTTAAATCTTGCTTCAATTTCGTAAAGAAATGCCCATTTTTTTATATAATTACACTAAGAATTTTGGCATAAGCAGATTTTTAATAAAATTTCAAGAAAAATATAAATTAAATCTTACAGGTTATTTAGGAGATTGAGGAAAATAAAGAGAACTTGAAGAAGTTAATTGATATTATTATAAAAGTTACTTTAGTTTTACGGTTAAAGACAAAAAAACATAACAATGAAGTTGTTTTAAAAGAAATTTTAAAAAATTTATTGCTAAAATAATATTATGATAGTTAAAAATAAATTAAAGACAAATTTTTAATGAAAAATAGTTTTATTTATTTCTTTTTAACTCTTGGCGGTATTTTTATAATTTTCTTAATTAATTTTCTAAATGAAAATATTAATGAAGCTAAGAGCTATAATTATGTAGGCATTGAAAAATATGATCCTATAAAATATGATGAAAAGCACAATATAAAACTTCTTTTTGTTGGCGACATAATGATGACAAGATCTGTAGAACGAAAAATCAATGATTTAAACAAAAAATTTATTTTTCCTTTTCTAAATATTCTTAATTATTTAAAAAGTTTTGATTATGTTATTGCTAATTTAGAAGGTCCTATTTCTGATAAAGGAATTAAGGTAGGCAGTATTTATTCATTTAGGATGAAACCCGAGGTTTCCGAAGCTTTAAGTAAAGCAAATATAAATATTGTTAATTTAGCAAATAATCATATTTTTGATTATAGTAAAATTGCTTTTGAAGATACTCTAAAAAACTTAGAAAAAAATAATATCAAATATTTTGGAAATTCTTATGAACCTTTAATTATTGAAAAAGAAGGGATAAAAATAGGTTTTTTAGGTTTTTCCGATTTTTTAAAGCATTTAGAAGTTAAAGAAAATAAAATCGGTGTTGCGCTTATAAATAGTAATTTAAGCGAAATAATCAAAAGAAAAGGTTGATATTTTAATTGTTAGTTTTCATTGGGGTGAGGAATATAAAAAAATTGCTAATGAAAGACAAAGGAAAATAGCAAAAATAGCTGTTGATTCTGGAGCGGATTTGATAATTGGCCATCATCCTCATGTAATACAAAATATAGAAAAATATAAAGATAAATTTATTTTTTATTCTTTGGGTAATTTTATTTTTGATCAGAACTTTTCAAAAGAGACAATGATTGGCGGTGGAGTTGAAGTTCATATAAAAAATAAAAGAATTGAAAATATCTATTTTAGAAAATTTTATTTGAATGATAATTTTCAAATAGAAAATATGAGCGAAAGATTAATTCCTTATGAAATGGCAAATAGAATTTATTTATTTAGAGAGGCAAAAAATCCAGAAGAATGGCAAAATGGTTTAATGTTTGTTAAAAAACCTGTTGATTATGATGGTATGATTTTCATTTTTCCTGATAAGCAAATAAGAAGTTTTTGGAATAAAAATACTTTTGTTGATTTAGAAGTTTATTGGTTAGATGATGATAAAATTATTGGGAAAGATTATTTGCCTTCTATTTTAAAAACAAAAGATACTTTCATGATAAAGTCTCCTGGACTAACAAATAAAGTTTTAGAGATAATAAAATAAATCTTTATAAAAAAAATTTCTATAAATCATAATTTAACTTTTAAAAATCTATAATTTTTATTAGATTTTGCGATTGTAAGAAATAACAAAAATTTGGTACGTTCTTCTAAAAAATTATTTTTTGTCAATTAAATTAAAAATAATTAAATTTAAAAAACAGAATAGAAATCTAAATAACTACAAATGAAAAATATCTGTTAGTTAGAAAAATATTGACAAGAATAATTTTATTTAGTATAATCTTAAACATATAAAATGAAATTTGATTTAACTTACAGTTTATTTAATTTGTTTATCTTGGAGCCGAGGTATACCGGCTAGATATTGCATTTTTTTAAATAATAAAATCTAGCCGGTAACCCCGGCTATTTTTATTATTCCTGTTATTTCTAAGTCGTAATTTAGAATTTTTTATAAAATTATAAAAATATAAAAAAATGATTAAATCAATCATCTCTAAAATAAAAAATAAAAAAAGGTCAAAAAATAGTCTTGAAGATATAAATAGGAATTTGAATTATGATGTCTCTTATCGATATGTGGAAAACTTAGATATTTTAAAGATTAAAAATATAGATTTTAAAAATGTTGATAGTAAAAATTTTGTAGATATGCCTGATTCTAGTCCAAGGGTTAAACTTGATATTCCTAAAGTAGGGGTAACTCAAAGACCTCATTATATAAAAATAGTAGATCCATTTAAAGATTCTGTTGTAAATATCAATACTTTTATAAAAATTTTTATGCCTTTAAATGCTAATAAGAGAGGATTGCATATGTCTAGAATAGAAAGAATTTTATATTCAGCACAACAAAAGCAATATAGTAGTTTGCCAGAATATACCGAAGAAATTATTAAACCTCTAATAGAAGAGCAGAATGCAACAAGAGGCGAAATTCATTTAAAATGCTTATATGAGAAAGAAACAGATAAAAATCAATCGGGTAGGAAAGGTCATGAAATTTTATATCTTTACTCAAAAACAACTATCAAGGATAATAAATTAAAAACTTTTGTTGGTTTAGGAGTTTATTTTATGAATGCTTGTCCTTGTCCTCAAAGGTGGGCCATAAGAAATTTTTATTATAAGTTGAAAGAGAAAGGCTATCAAGATGATCAGATTTATGAAATAATAAAAGATGTTCCTTTAGAATCTCATACCAACAGAGGTATAGTTAATTTATTCGTTGAAGATAAAAAAATTTCTTATAAAACTTTATATCAAATATTAGACTCTTCTGTTACTATTGTTAGAGAGCTTTTAAGTGGTAAGGACGAACATCTTTTTATAAGAGAAGCCCATGAAAAAGAGCTTTTTTGTGAAGATGTAGTTAGAGAAGTAGCTTTTAATGTAGTAAAATATCTAAATAAAGAAATAGATGATGATAAAAAAATAGTAATAAATACAGAAGTGGATGAAAGCATCCATTTTCATAATTTATATGCTGAGATTTCTTCAACTTTTGGAGAATTAAAAAATTCATTTCATAAATATGAAAATCTTTGATTTACATTTAGACCTTGAGGTTTATTTTAGAATACCTGAATTTTTAAATATGAGATTTGATGATTTCCAAAAGATTGATTTTTTAAGGCATGGGGATATTCCCCAATTTCAAAAAAGCGGTCTAAAATTTGCAGTTGCAAATATTTTTCCCTTTTATTATAAGAATAATACGTGGGAATCTATTAGCTATAAGGAATTTTTGATATTATTAGCTAGATTTAAGGATTGGATTTTTTCTTATGATGTATTTAAACCAGTTATGTCAAAAAATGATTTAATAAATTTATTGAAAGATAAAAATAAAATAGGTATAATCTTAGGCGTTGAAGGTTTAAATTTTATAGATAGTCCTAAAAGGATAGAAAATCTTTATAAATTGGGCATTAGATGTTTTGGTTTAAATTGGAATATTGATTCAGTGTATTCAACTTCTTTAAAAACAAATAAAAAATATGGATTGAGCAAGGAAGGAATTTATTTAATTAAAAAATTAGAAGATTTGAATGTTGTTATAGATTTAGCTCATTCATCTTCTTTTACTGTCAAAGATATTTTTAGAATCTATAAAAAACAGGCTATCTTTTCTCATAATGGAGTAAAAAAAATTGTTAATTTTGAGCAAAATTTAAATATGGAAACTATAAATAAAATTAAACAAAAAGGAGGTTTGATAGGCTTAACAATGTTGCCTTATTCTTTATCAAAAAAGGAAAAAATAAATATTGATAATTTTAAAAAACAATATTTGTTTTTAAAAGAAATAGCTGCTTCAAATATAGCAATTGGCACAGATTTTTTTGGTTTTAGATTCAGACAAGAAATTAATGAAGGAAGAAATTACTTAGAGTTTTCAAATTATTTGAAAAAAATAAAGGTTGATAAATATTTTCCTTTCTACAATGCCTTTAATTTTTTTAAAAAAAATTTATAATTATATCAAATATGAGTCAAAATTTATCTGGATTAGAAAGATTTAAAAAACCAAGATCGCTAGATGAGTTTAGTGTCTATTTAAAGAATAGAAAAGAACATTCGGCTAAGGATCTAGAAAATTTAGCTAGGGAATTTAACATAGAAGTTTTAAAGTTAAATAGTTTGAAAAATGAAATAAGAGAAGCTATTGGAAAAAATTTTGATTATTTTTCTACAACAATTCATCTACGTCCAAGAGCTATTGATTTTTTAAAATTAGGTCTAAAAAGAATAGAGGAGGCAACCAAGATAGCAACTGAGACAGCAACCGAGAGTAAAACTTTTTATTATCCGGTTTATTATCAGAAATTTGAAGAAGAAAGGCCTGATTTAATTGATATTGGGACAGAAATAAAAATATCTTTATTAGATATATTGAAATTTAATAAAAACAAAAAAGATTTTGAATATTCTATAGATTTTCATGAAGCTTTGTTGAATTACCTTGAAAATTATGATTATGAAAAAGAATTAGATGAAAAAATTTTAAAAATTCTTGAAAAAAAATTTTCAAATTATCCTAAAGAACAAAAAAAGATTTTGATTGATTATTGCACTTTGACAATAAAAAATATTTTGCAAGATTATAAGAAATTTTTTTCAAATTCTAATCTTAGTTTTGCTTTTACTAAAGAAAATATTCTTAACTTAAATGCAAATATAGCAAAAATCTTTTTAAACCACTTTGATGATATTAAGGAGATTTTATCAGAAACAAGCATAACATATGAAGACCTACAATCTATTGAAAATAAAAAAAATTTTGAAATCAAATCAGACTTTTTGTTTTTAACCTGTTTATTGGGAGGATATGTTCATATTGGTGCTGAGTATGGCAAGCTTAATCAACTAAGAGAGAGATTAGGTTTATCTGCTTTAGAAGAAACAAAATTACCTCAAGAGAGATTTAATATTTTTGAAATTAAAGAAATAGAATCTGGAACATTAAGATTTCTTTTTGGAAATCCAGAGTCTTTTATATATACTGCTACTTATTTGGGAAAAGAAGAAATTACAACTTCTCCTATTAGTCAAAAAGTAAGGGAAAGGATAAGAGTTATAGATTTCTATCATAAGCTTAAAAAATTTAATTTAGATAAAATTTTAAATGATGAAAATATAAAATTAAGCAGAGAAAATTTTAAAGAAATTTTAGAAGCTATAAATTATTTTACTTATTTATCAGAAGAAGAAAAACCTACTGTTTTAGAAATTATAAGTAATTTAGAAGAAAATCAGCAAAATTTATTTACCTGGTTACAAAAATTTAACGAAACGGTCAATTCTGAAGAAAAAATTAGTAAAAGATTTTTAATTAAAGAAGGAATTTTTAAGACAAAATTATTACTTTTTATTTTTGAATCCTATGTTAAAAATAATTTAAAAGGTATTTTATTTGAAAGTATTAAGGAAGTTTTTAATAAACAAATAGTAATAGAAAAAACAGAATTTTTAAAAGAAGCAAAATTTGGAGGAATTGAGCCTGCTATACCTATTTTAGACCTTAAGGAAGAGGATATAAAAAATTTGTCTATTTTGATTTATATTCAAGAAAATAATTTTTCTCATGAGAGCTGGAAAAAACTTAATTTATTAACAAATATAAATTTTCTTTCACCCAAAGATACCAGCTATCAAAGCGTATAATTATAATTTATTTTGAGTTGTGGAAATATTGACAAAATTATATAAGTTGTAGTATTATTTATATAATAATGAATTTTGGGAAAATTTTTATTTTGGGATTGTTTATTGCTTTGGTCGGTAAGAAGCCGGCTGGTTATATCTTTTAGTTATATAAAAATAAAAGTTAAATAAATACAATATCCAGCCGGCAAAACCGGCGATTTTTATTTTAGGGGATAATTTGTCCCTTAGGGATCTGAAAAATCAGGATCTTTTAAGGGGCAAATGCCCCGTGAACACCACAAGAAAAAGAAAGAAGGAAGGAGGTAGAGATTATGAAGTACTGGGAACCTAATAAGGCTAGGGAAGAGCTGGAACGTCGTCAGAAGATGAAAATAGCCAGCCAGCTGGAAGAGGCTTACAACTTTTCCTGGATACCCAAGGGGAAGTTGTATGGCTTTCTGTGTAGGCATATTGCCACGGCCCGGTTGGAGGATCTTCAATTCTTCAAGAGATGCAAGCAGCTTGGACTTCAGCCTTTGTGGCTGGAGTACCTGGACGATACGTTTGTTACCAATAATCCCAGCAAAGTCCGCTTAGTCAAATTACGGATATTGCTGGGAAAGGGTAAACGGGGTGGCATTAAGGAAAGACTCGTATAGGTTGTGGACCCCATCCAAACTTCTTATACAATGAAGGAGATGCGTACGTGGTGGGGGGAACACCTATACGAGTTTCACCACCGTATTCTTGAATACATGCTGGGCCCCGTACAAATCATCGACATCTCCAACTGGCTGAAGAGTTGGGGTAGGGCCTATGACTATTATGAACCCTACCTGGCTTTAGCCATTAGCCACGGTGTGTTCTTTGAATCTTTCGAGAGTCCGGGGTTTCCCGATCTTGAACGATTCAAGCATAAGGTGGTTCTTCCTGCATATCGGAGGCTTATGGAACGATGGGGGTTAGAACCCCTTATTGTCTATCATCCTTGGCCTCCTGAAGAGGAACAAATCTACTTAAAATACTATCCCTCGAATCTTCTTAAGTTCATCCCCCAAAATAAAACTCTTCAAAATAAACCTCCCAAAAAATAGATAAGAATTCGGGCTTTTCCTTTTGGAAAAGCCCTTTTTTATATATTAATTTAATGTTAAAATTAAATTTTGATGAATAAAAACTTTGATTATTTTAAATTTATTAATAGATTATTGAGTTTTTCTCCAAGGCAGCTTGAAGGTGAAACAAAAGCGGCAAATTTTATTATTGATTTTTTAAAAAATAATAAAATTCAATATCATTTAGACTATTTTTTTACTTTTATTCCTAAAATTGAAAAAGCAGTTTTAAAAGTTGATAAAAAACTAATTCCTTGTCAAGGATGTTCATTTGTAGGGGGAGAGATTAAAGATAAAGATTATATCCTTAGTTCATTAATCCCATCTCGTTTTTTTATAGACAAACCAAATATTAATTTTAATCCTAAATGCTCTGATATTTCTTTAAGTAATTTTTATTTTGCTCCTGCTTTAGCCATTTCTCCCAAAGATTTACCTCTTATTTTAAAAGCGAAAAAAGTTTATGGAAGGGTTAATGTGAGGAAGATAAAGCATAAAGCAGTAAATATTTTGGTTGGAAATATAGATAATCCAAAAACAGTTATTTTTGCTCATTATGATTCTATAAATACCGGTGCTATTGATAACGCTTCAGGAGTTTCAGCGATGGCTTCAATACTTTTAAAGAAAAACATTTTAAATAGCAATCTATTTGTTTTTAGTGCTAATGAAGAGCTTTCTTATGATTTTCCAACTTACTGGGGATATGGTTTTAGGGCTTTTGAAAAAAAATATTATAAAATTTTGTCTAAAACAAAAAAAATTTTTGTCATTGATTGTATTGGTCATTCATCAATTAAAATCTTTCAAGATGAAACTTTTATAAAGTTAGCTTTTCCTATAGCCAATCTAAAAAGATTAAAAAGTAAAATTTTGGTTTTCAGTGGAAAAGATTTAAATAATTTGTTTAGAGTTTATCATAGTAATTTAGATCTTCCTAAAGAAATAAAGACTTTTTATTTAAAGGAATCTGAAAATATTATCCTAAAAAATTTATTTTATTAAATGTGTAATCTTAAATTAAAAGTT
>JAPYXA010000098.1 GCA_028276075.1 Minisyncoccota bacterium | reverse complement strand
AGCTTGACCGATTTTGAAATAATTAGTCTGTTCTTTTCATGGTAGCTTCTCCTCCTTTTTAGTGATTTTGAGTCAGTATTTTTAGGGAAGCTACCATGCCTCCCTCTCCTTTCAAGTTTTTACATAGTTAATGATACACTATCTATTAAAGTTCATTATTTTTAAATTTTTTTAAGAATAACTATATATTCATATTTCATAGTAGAAGCTTTTTGTCCTTTAATATTTGTTGGTGAAGTTTGGACTGGCATTCTTTTATTTGATATTTGACGAACTAAAGTAATCTCATGAATAAAATCGTATTGTTTAAAAAAATCGGCACAAATTTTATCAGTTGGCAATTCAATCCCTTTAACCGTCCTATTACCCACCACAAAGATTACATGTCCTCCAGTTTTTACTTTTTTTGATATTTGCTTTATAGCAAAATAAAGGTCATAATAGAAAGAATATACCTCTTTTGCTCTTTTTTTATCTTTTTTTTCAATTTCATAGAGACATTTGTATAATTCCTCAGAAGGTAAATCTAAATCAATGTTTTTCAATTTATAACCTAATTGAAATTTTTCAAAGTTATCATATAATCCTAACCATTTTAATGACAATTTAGAAAATTGATCATAAGCGACTGTAGTTTTTGAATCGCCGTAAGGTGGTGAAGTAATTACAAGATCAATACTTTCATCTTCAAGAGGCAATCCATCAAGAACATTTTTTTGTTCAACAATAATCTCTGATTTTGTATTTAAATTTGAAATATCAAGCAAACATAATATATTTTTTTTTGCTATCTCTGCGAAAATTTTTTCCACATTAAGCTCTTTATGTATTTTTCTTTTAATCAACTTAAATTCATTAGGATCTGAATTTGAGACTTTTCTTACTGTTTCTGAAAATACCACTTTGAAAAAATTCTGAATTTTGATATCGTCAATTTTAAAAATTTTAGCTCGTAATTTGGCTAATTTTTCAATTACCTTCTCTTCAAACCAATAATGAATATTATCAAAATATGGAATTTCATAATTTTGTACAGGCATTTTTAAAATATTATCAAGAACATTTAAAAGTCTCTCTATATTAATCGGAGTTGTTCTAACCTTTGTAATAAGTATGGCTAAGGGATTTATATCAAAACCAAAATAATTTCTATTATTTTTCAAGGCTTCCACAGCTGAAACTCCTGAACCACAAAATGGATCAAGTATATAATCTCCCTCTTTAGTTAATTCTTTAATAAACTTTCTTACAATCATAAAATGAAACATAGCTGGATAAGGGTGAATTCCATAAATACCTGAACTTGCCGGAATACCCTTAAAATCAAGACTTTCTTCTCTTTGCCGTTTGTATAAATTATTAATATCTTCGTTTTCTGTAAATAATTTAAGTAATTTCATAAGTTTATATCCTTAGGAAGGTCTGAAAGTTTTCTCACCCATGGTAAATCTTTGAATTTTTCTTCTTTTAAATTATCTCTAATATAAACAATTAGTCCTAAGTTTTTTATTTCTTTAGCTTTAGTTTCAGAAAGTTCATTATCAATCGTTAAAAGATAAACTCTTTGATTAGGTCCTACTGATGGAACTTCTTGTTTCCATCTCTCTCTTAAGGTTCTCTTACAGGTTACAAAAATAGCTTTATCAGGGGTTTTGATTGCAACTTCTCCTGATGGAATTACTATATCAATTCTTCTCAATTTCTTTTTTATTTCACCTTTAGGTATCTCACATTTTATATCTATAAATTTAAGAAGTTTCTCTACAACCTTTTCAAAAGTTTTACCACCACGAGCCTTTCTCATATTACCTAAATCTTTTTCTAATTGCTGAACTAATAAAGCAAAGTCAACAAACATTTTACTTAATTTTTCAACAAAATTTTCATCTTTTAATAATTTTTCTAATTTTGATTTAAGTTCTCCTTTTTGTTTTTCAATCCAAAGTTTAGCAAGTTTTTCTAAAGATTCCCTTTCATACTCTTTAAATAGATTAGTAGCAAATTCATCAAATTTAATAAGTATTTCGCCAAATTTATTAATAACTAATTCTTTTTTTAAATTTAACCTTTTCCATGTAGAATTTATAATTTCGTCGACTGAAGGGATTACTTTTTTAGCTTCTTCAACGATTTTTTCCATTTATTAAAACATTAAAATCAAGGTATTTTCTCATTTCATTCCATTAATCACACTACACAATAATTTCATCTAAATTAGCTCTTATCTATTATTATACATCCCTAAAACTTCTACAACTCAAGCTGAGAGATTAGGGCTTCGCAGACTTTGGCTCCGGCTAACAAAGCTTCTCTCTCTTCTGGTAGAAGGTCAAACTCAAGGATCCTTTCTACTCCCTTCCGTCCAAGGATAACTGGGACGCCAAGAAAAACGCCAGAAATGCCGTATTCACCTTGCAAAAGCACTGAACAAGTCAACACCCTTTTTGCATCTTTAAGTATAGATTCTGCCATCTCAATCGTGGCTAACCCTGGGGTGATAAAG
>JAPYXA010000096.1 GCA_028276075.1 Minisyncoccota bacterium | reverse complement strand
TTTGTTTAAAAAGCTTTTTTGCCCATAATGAGTATTTAAAAAAGTTCTAACTTCGTTTTCTATAAAATCTTCCACAAAATCAGTTCTATCTTCTTCCATAATTCTTAGAGTGTTTTCTATTACACTGCTGAGTTCTTGAGAATTTTTTGTTTCAAAATTTCCTATTTTTTCTTCTATCTTTCTTTTCAAAATCGGATAATCTCTAAGTATTTTGTTAAAATCCTGATTTATTTTCTTGAAAGTATTATCATTGAGATTGTTAATTAGATTTTGAAGCTGTTCTAATACCGTATAATATTTACCATATAAAGAAAAAGTATAATTAAAAAATCTATCTGTAAAGCCGTCAAAAATTTCTCTGTCGATTTCTATATAGTTATCTCCGATTTTTAAAAGATTTTCGTCCTTTGAAATTAATTTTTCGTCTTTTAATTCCCAAAGATGATTGTTAATTCTTAAGAATCCAACTATTCCTGCATTATAAAGCCAATCATTAAGATATATTCGCTCCATATTAACCCCCGATTATATCAACCATTCCAAAGCCTTGATTTCTTCTATTTCCAAGTCCAATTTGATAAATTGTTTGTAAATCTTCAGGATGTCCTTTTAACTTAAAAATCCCGCTGTTTCCTGTAAGATACATGATTGGTTTTCTTGTTTTTTCTCTAAAACCTCTTAAGGTGTGTTTAATCACTTCTTTTTTCATCTTTAGAGGATAAAATTTAAGAGTCTCTTTTAAACCTCTTCCATAAAGCTCTCTAAAAATTGTTTCCATTACGTTGTTTAGTTCTGTCTGAAAGTTTTTATCGCTAAAAACTATGGGTCTATTATCTTTTGTTTCAACAATAAACGGTGCATTAGTTTTAAATATAACCATATCGCTAATAATAGCTTTTTCTTTTAATATTAAAGGTTTACCAATCTTCCAATAATTTTCTTTATCAAATTCAAAAATTTTAATCTCTCTTATGCCATTTAAAACATTAGCAAAAAACTCATAATCATCAGATGATATATACAAAAAGGCAGGATTATTTATGTTTTGGTAAAACACTTTATCTTTTACCTTAAACGTACTATCAAGATAAAATTCTTCTTCCACAGATTGAGATCCGTCAAAAGCAAGGTTGAAAGTAAAAGCTTTTGGCTTTTTACTGCTATAAAGGGTTTCTAAATACTCTCTATTTGATTTTGACAACGCTTCTTTTATAAGTGCCATAATTCTATGTCTAAAAATAATTGGTATTTTTTCTGTGTAGATAGGAATTTTTGTTCTCATAATGGTTTTTCTCCTTACATAAAACATAAAAATGCAGCAGTTGTGTTTACGTATTTATCTTTATTTAAATCTATTTCTTTACTTTTTAAAATTTTACTCAAGAATAAATTAGTTTTACTGACTAGTAAATGTCCCACCTTCTATAAGGTGGGTTTACCCTGTTGCCATTTACTTCTTCCACAAGCCTAATCCTTTTTCTCTTGCCTCTTGATAGCATTTTTTGAATTCTTCTTGATACTTAACGTTTGGTGGTACGGTCAATGGCATCGCATAACCATTACATATAATTTCTTTATTTAACATCCTTCCATCTTTTAAGTATATGTATGCAAGTAGTCTACCATACCTATCTCTTTGCTGAACGTCAAGCTCTAAATAAACTTTATCTCCCGGTTTTACTAATGACTTTGTAAATTCTTTTGCTTTTTGACCAAGCTCTATAACTTTTTCAGCATCGCCCAAATTTCTTTCTTGAATTTTAACCCTATGGTTCATCCTACTTTCTGGTGTATCAATCCCGATTAATCTTACATGCTCTTTTTGACCGTTAAATATTACTACAATTGTATCGCCATCTATCACACGGTCAACAGTAGCCTCTGGAAAGTTTAAAGTTTTAGATTTAGAAGTACTTGAATTAGAAGTACTTGAATTATTAGAATTTCCATTTTTATTAGAACCTACGCAAGAAAACTGAAAGCTTATCAATAATGCTAAGAGTAAGACTAAATATTGTTTAGTTAACTTCATCATTAATTTCTCCTATATAAAATGTTTTTGCATTTCAATACTCTATTATCGACATAAACAACATCTTTTCTGTCAAAGCATCTTATGCCATTTATTATTTCATAGTGAAATCTCATTTTGTTGTGTTTACATATTTATCTTTATTTAAATCTATTTTTTTCTTTTCTACTTTTGTTTTTATATTTTTTAGATTTAATGCCATAGTAAAGCTTTCGAAAGCTTTAAATTAAGAAAGATAAAGCTATCAAGGGTGTTTTTCCCCGAGAGTTGTTATTTTCATGTCGCAATTTATATCCCACTATTTATATCCCACAAGGTTCAGATATAACAGTGACTAACAATTATAGCAATAACGGAGTAATTATATTTACATCCCACAGGGTTCAGATATAATCCGTTAAAATTTTACTCAAGAATAAATTCGCTTATAACTTTCTCTATCAATATTCTAATAACTACTATATCAAAATTTAAAAAACCCTGCAAGTTGAATTTTTTTTC
>JAPYXA010000095.1 GCA_028276075.1 Minisyncoccota bacterium | reverse complement strand
TGTTTTAGCTCCAATACCTTCATCTTCTAAATTCTTAATAGCCTCACATAACCATTCTAAATCTTTTTTTACTTCTTCTTTTAATTCATCGTCTTTTTTTAAAACCCCATCAAAAGGAATGTAAACAATTTGCAAAATTCCTTCTGTTTTACTTGGCACAACTTCATAATGGATTGGAACCGTTCCGGCTCTTTTTCTTCTATCATGCGGATTAATAATCTCTAAAGAAATTCTTTCAAAGTATGTTGGATAAAATATTGCCCTTCCTTTGTGGGTTTGAAATTCTATTGGCAAGTTTGATTGAGATTTTTTAAGCTTGTTAGAAATTTTACTTCTTAGTTTTTGTATAAGCTCTGATTCATCATTTTCATTTCTAATCTTATCTATATCTTCTTTTTTAACTTTCATTCCCAATTCAAATAGCATAAACTCTAAAATATTATCCTTGAAATCTTCTAAACTGTTTGACTTTTCTCTTAAATAGCTTTCAATTTCTTTAATACTTTCTGACCCAGCTCCAAAAATTCTAAGATAACTTTCAACTATTTCAGATTTTTTACTATCATTATTATTTAATAATCTTTTAAATGCTCCAGCTAAAGCACCTTTCCAAGATGAACCCCTAACCATAGGAACTTTAAAAACAGTTTCTTTTAAAATAGGATTTTGGATAATATAAAATTCATCATCATCTCTTGAAAAATACGGTCCAACTAAACTAAACTTTACCCAAACAGCAAATGAGTATTTAGGAAGTTTTTCTATAAGGTCTTTTACGTTGTTTTTATCATTTATAATTCCAGAGATTTTTTGGATTTTTTGCATAGGGTTATCAGGATTATTTTCAGGCTTTTTATTATTTTCAGACTTTTCTATTTTAAAAATTTTAGATGATGGCTTAAGCTTATTATTTTTTAAATCATTTAATTTTTCAGTTTTTTTATCGTTTTTGAAATTATACTTGCAAAAAGCTATATAACTATTTAAATCATTAATTTCACTCGCTCTTATTTTTATTTCCTGTAAAGCTTCAAATGTTTTATTGTTGCTCATTTTTCGGCTCCTGATATAAGTTTAAAATTCCAGCTATAGAAAGCAAGCCACACTCATAAGTGTTATTTTCTAATGTATTAATATAAGGTAAAATTTTAGAACCCTCTGTTGGCTTTAAATACCCAAAAATTTTATGCCGCATTACTTCATCATTTTGTATCTTTAGTTTATATTTTTTTCTTAATTTAGCTTTCATTTCAATCAATTTTTGAATAGCTTCCTTAATATCTGAATTAAAATCTTCAATTTGAATTTTCTTAACTTTTTTTGTAGAAAGTATTTTTGTTATTTTGTCTATATTATTACTTGTTAAATTTTTAAAACTTACACTTTCTTCAATGTCATTTACACTTACTTTATTTTTACCAAATTTTGAAAAATCAAATTCATTCTTTTGCCAATCGGTTCTTTCTATCGATTGATTGTTAATTTTTATTTTTTTTACCTTTAATCTACCATAACCAACATTCCAACTACCACCCCAATAACCATATTTATCCATAAAATTAAGTAAAGGAAAAAAGATAGCTTCTTTTATTTCTTCAGGAACTTTAAAGATTACTTTAAATTCACCATTGTATTCTATTTTTTTCCAAAACCAATTTTTACCACTTATGATTCTTGTATTTTTTACTTCTTCAAAATTTTCATCATTAAAGTTTATCTTCTTAATCTCAATCAAACTTTTCCAGCCAGTTGTTCCAAAAATTATCGCCGGCAAAGGAATTTCAAGCTCTTTTACAGCTTTAATTTGACCCTCAAAATCAGTGCCATGCTTTGATAATCTTTTCTTAAATTCTTCTTGACTTATTTCTTTCTCAAATCTACCCTTTTCTTTATCAAAGTCTCTTTCTGAACAAACACCCCCAAAATAACAAATAACCTCAAACCAAAATCTTAAACTCCCAATTAAAGACGAAGGTCTTATTTCTTTGGATTCTTGCCACGCATCACCGGTATACAATGGTGTAATTGTTTCAAAAATAACTTCAATCTCATTAGCTTTAATCTCATTATTAGCCATTTTAAAACTCCTCTTCTTTGCTTTTAAGAAAGTCAATAAGTCAAATTATACTGATTTATATTATACGTCGGGTGAGAAATTCAACAAAAACATGAGATTCTTCGCTTACGCTCAGAATAACATCTAAGGTTATCCTTTCTTTAATGCTTATCATTCAATCTTTCTCTGTCATCCTGAGGCCGTAAGGCCGAAGGATCTCATTTTTAAATTTTATAAAAACCGCCAATTTCTCACCCAAGGTATCAAATTATACTAATTTATATTATTGAGACATTTTAAAAAAGAGCTAATAATCTTAATTCCTTTACCCTACTCCTCCACAACCTCCCTTCTTATCTTAGCACCAATGTTGATTAATTTATCATCTATATGTTCATAACCTCTGTCTAAATGATAGATGCTAAATATTTTTGTTTCTCCTTCTGCTATCAAGCCAGCGATTACCATTGCAGCACTTGCTCTTAAATCTGTT
>JAPYXA010000011.1 GCA_028276075.1 Minisyncoccota bacterium | reverse complement strand
TTTTTCCTTAGAAGTTGAAAAATTTGAGGTGCTTATATTTAAAACCTTATAAAAATTGTTAAAATGAACTAAGAAAGTATAAACTTGAGGTTTTATATCTAAATTATTTTTAATCAAGAGATTAACAAACAAAAAAGTAGCCTTATGATCTGGATGATAATCATATAGACTATGGGTAATTAAAATATTTGGTTTAAATATTTGAAAAATTTCCTCTAAGGCTTTCAACATATCTTCACCTTTATAAAATTTATCATAATTATAGTAGTTAACATAATAAGGCTTGTAAGTAAAGGAATAAGGATAAAATAGGGGATTTGACCAATTAGTTGTTAAAAGTTTCATTAGATATCTATCAGGAAAATCCAAAAATATTACATTATTTTTCTCTACGCCAATATGTTTTAAAGCACTTAAAGATTCTTCTCTTCTGACTTTTCCTTCTTTTATAAATATATTCTTCAATGACTTATCATTATCGTAGTGTTTAACAAAATAAGCTGAAAATTTATTACCTTCACCATTTGTTAAAATAACAACTAAAACTTTTGATTTGTTTTTAACAGCTTGGACCAAATAACCTCCTGCTCCTATAACTTCATCATCTGGATGAGCCACTATTACCATTACCCTATCGTTTTCGCCTGGGGATGGCATTAACTTTAAATTAGAAAGAGAAATTTTATGAGGTTTGAAAAGAAGAAAGATTAAAATACCTATGAATAAAAAGACTTTAATTTTCTTAAAAATATAAAATGTCCAAGAGAAAAAAGATTCTATTTTCTTTTTAAAATAGATTTCATTTTTATATTTTTCCTCTTTTTTAAAATGATCTAAATTTTCCAAATCAACAAAAACAACTTTATATTTTAACTTCTTAGCAAATTTGTTCATTAAGATTTCTAAATTAAATCTACTTTTTTTAATCTCCGGGAACCTTAAAATAAAATCTTTCCTAACAATCCGCTGACCAGAAATCAACGGTAAAATCTTTTGGCCAAAATCATCCTTTAATACACCAATTACCATATCTGCTTCTTTGTTTATAAATGTCTCTATTAATTTTTGTATATGGTAAATATTCAAATTTATCAAATCAGCATCTAAAAGAAGCAAAATTGGATAACTTGCTTCTTCTGCACCCCTAAAAACTGCACCTCCTTTACCAATATTTTTCTCTAATTCTATTACTTTATCAGATCCAGCCAACCTTGCCTCCTTCGCAGTATTATCAATAGAGCCATCTGAAACTACTATTACTTCTGAAACCAAAGGACAAGACTTAACAGTTTTTACAACATTTCCCACTCTTCCTTCTTCGTTATAAGCGGGAATCACACACGAAATTTTATAAGAAGACATTGTTTTTTAAACTAAAAATAAAATTAAAATCCAATGTATTTAGGGCTTGTTAAGCTTAAATAGTTTTAATTTCAACTGTAAGATTAGTATTATAATTATAACTCAATCAATAAAGCTTCTTGATAAAATATTTAAAAACCAATCTGCTAAATATCTCAATCTATTTTTAAAACAAATAATTTTAAATAAATAAACGCTTTTGTATAAAAACCAAACAAAAAATCCAGAAATTTTAAATTTTCCAACTTCTCCTAAAGCATAAAAATGACCCACAGATATTAAGCTTCCAGAATGCTGATAATTAAATTTTTTTAAAGGTCTATTAAAAATTAAATTTAAAATATTTGAAGCAACCAAAAAAGCCTCTTTGGTAGCTACCTGAGCTAGCTGAGGTAAAGCTTGGCCATTTTGTAAAAAACAACACATATCGCCTAAAATAAATACTTCATTATAATTTTTGAGTTGCAAATATTGATTAGCCATCAATCTTTTTCTCTCATCTTTTTCTACGTTACCAACAATTTCTGGTAAATTTGGTTTAATTCCCGCTGTCCAAACAACTGTCTTTGTTGGAATAATTTTGTTATCGTCCAACTTTATAAAATCTTCCCCAACCTCAATTACTCCTTTTTCTAAATAAACATCTATTTTTAATTTTTTCAACCTATCTAAAGCTTTTTTTCTAATTTCAGGCGAAAACTGATAAAGAATATCTTTTCCTCTTTCAATTAAAATTAATTTAACCTTAGAAATTAAACCTAAATCAAATTTCTTTTTAAAATATTGATAAAATAAACTGCTCATTTCTGAGATAATCTCAACTCCTGTCGCTCCTCCTCCCACAACAACAAAAGTTAAATATTTATATGCATTATCAATATCTTTTAAAGAGAGATTAAACATTTCAATAAAATGTTTTTTTAATCTAAGTGTATGCTCAATTGTTTTTAAATCATAACAATATTTATCCACGCCAGGGATATTATAAAAATTTGTTTTTGATCCAGTACTAATAACTAAATAATCATAACTAATCTTATAATTAGAATTAGAAGAAGATAGATTTAATTCATATTTTGAAAAAGTATCAGAATCATCCTCAAATAAATTGATATAAATAAACTTTTCTTTTAAATCAATCTTTACTACTTTCCCATATAAAAACTTACTTTTATAATTTTTAGATATCTCGTCCAAAGAACATATGGCAGAATTTAAAGAGACAGAACCTGTTGCAATCTCATGAAGAAATGGAGTAAATAAAAAATATTTATTATCACTAACCAAAACTATTTGAATCTCTTCATTATTAATTTTCTTTAATCTGTTTTTTATTCGAGTTACAAAAAGCCTTTTAAAAATCTTATTTAAGTAAATTAAAGTATATACTCCTCCAAATCCTCCTCCTAAGATAACTATCCTCTTCATAATAAATTAAGTTTAATATTTCAAACTAAAAGGCCAGGGTTGAGGTATAAAAAGCAAAGCTAAAAGTGCAGCCCAAAGGGCTAAATTTTTCATAAAATTTATCATTTGCATCATCCTCATCTGAGAATCTTTTTCTCTCCAAAAATCGTGCATTATAAAAGTTACGGGGAGAAAAAATAGAGTTAAAGACAAAATTCCAATTGAAACATAGATTCCAAATAAAATTGATACTCCTCCAATAAAAAGTAAAACACCACTAATAAAGACCATAAATTTAGGAGCTGGTATATTTTTGGCTTCCACCCATTTAGACATATAACCTAAATTACGAAAATGGTTAAAAGAATTAGAAATAAAATAAAACCCCAAAATTAGCCTTGAAAGAAGCAATATAAAATCGTTAGTCATATTTTTAATTAAATATTAAGATCGACGTTTATACAGATAAATAATCTTTAAAAATCTTTTCTAATCTATTTTTATCAAAACCAATAACAATTTCTGTTTCATTATCATCGTAAAAAATTTCTGTCACCGGCACACCAAACTGCCCCGTTTTTTCAACCATCTCTCTAGCAGCCTCCTCATTAATATCAACCAAAACATATTCATACTTTATATTTTTGCTATCTAAGTATTGTTTTTCTGAAGAGCAATAAGGACAAGTAGTACTGGCATAAAGTTTAATTTTTTGAATCTTCCTGTAAGTGTTTTCAGTTATAGAATCTACTAAATTCTTATAAAAATCTTCTATTTTTAAAAACTCCGGATTGTTAACTAGTGAACTTAGAATCTCGGGGTTTAAAATTAGAACTTTCCTAAATTCTCCTTCATCAAAAATTATCAAATAAAAAGGCAAAATACTAATCAAATCTTTGTTTATTCCTTCCAAAAATTGAAAAAAGTCTTTATGATAAATTCCCACAATATAAAAACCATTTAATTCTTTTTCTCCCCAAATATCTAAATTAAAATTTTTTGCAAAATCTCTTAAATTATTAATAATTTTCTCTTTGGCAATTTGTGTTTTTCTTGAATAAGAAATATTCATCTTAAAGTCTAATTAATTTTGTTAAGATCGACTCAATCCTTTTTTGGTTCTTTTTATCTTTTTTTAAATACGATGCTAAATATTGCACAGATATTTCTTTTGCTAAAGAATCAATTGCTTTCTTAACAGCCAAAATCTGCTGAATTACTTCATCACAAGACCTTTTATTATCTATCATTTTTTCAATCCCCGTTAATTGACCTTTAATTTTATAAATTCTAATTTTAATATCCTGCATACTATAGTCTAGTATAGCATATTTTTTAAATTAAATCAATATTAAAAAATTTTCAATAAAAAAGCCGCTTTAGCTAATTTGCTTTAAAATTTCTCTTAACCTATTATATTTTGCTACTCTTTCGCCTTGAACGGGTGGTCCAATTTTGAAAAAATCAGTCTTAAAAGCAATGCCCAAATCTATAAGCCAATAATCATTAGTTTCTCCGCTTCGATGAGAAAAAATTGTAAATAAATTACTTTCTTTTGCTAATTTTATAAATTCAAAGACCTCTAAAATTGTCCCTACTTGATTTGGTTTTACAATTACCCCATCAACTGAATTTTTATCCAAAGCAATTTTTAATCTATCAACATTAGTAACCGTTAAATCATCGCCAATAACTTTAAATCCTTCTTTTCTTAAGTTCGCAAAATTTTCAAATTCATCTTCTTTAAAAGGGTCTTCTAAGTACTTAACATCTAAAAGTTTTAATTTTTCATAAATTCTTTTCCAATTAACTAATTTTGTTATTTGATTAGCGGCAATATCTGCACCAAGCTGAAAATCACCTTTAACTTCTTTTAAATACAAAAATGGTTCATAATTGTCTGAAAAATTTGTGCAAAATGCTCCTTCATCATTTTTTCCTAATGGTTTTGGCAAATTTTCTTCTAGCTTATTAATAATATTTAAAATTTTTGCCAAAAGAGTATTAAATTTATCCAAGTGCTTGTCCTGTACCGTGCTTTGCTCTGGTACGAGGTGTATAACGAGCCAATATTCCTGAAAATCCAAATTATTAAAAGAATGAACTCCCCCGCCAATAATATTAACAACCAATCCCGGAACATAAAATTTTTCGTGTTGTTTCGTGTATTCTTTTTCTAAATATTCCCATAACTCTAAACCTTCTTTTTCTGCTAAAACTCTCGCAAAAGCAATTGATACTCCTAAAGTAAAATTTGCTCCTAATTTTTCTTTGTTCTTCCCTGCTTCTTCAATTAAGAAATTATCAAGATCTTTTGAACTTTTAAAATCCAAATTTCTTATATTTTTTAAAAAGTCTGGTAAATTTTTTTCTATTTTTTCAGAATCCAAACAAATAGCCTCATGCTTTCCTAAACTTTTTCCTATTGGCACACTTGCTCTTTCTTTCAATCCTTCACTTAAAATTTCAACCTCAATTGTTTCCTCCCCTCTCGAATCTAAAATCCTTTTCACCTTAATATCTTCGATTTTCATCAATTAAATTTTAATTAAAATAATTCATTTTCATTTAGTTTTAACTCTTCTATAATTTCCTCAAATTCTAAAAGGCGGCTTTCTACAGTTTCATTTAATTTTTCTAACCTCAGTCTAGCAATCTGGCTTTGAAGAGTTGTCATAAAATAAATCCAAAGCTTTTTTTCATAATCAGAGATCTCCTCTAAAGAAGTAAGATTTCTAATCCCTTCATTAATATTGTCAGGTGGTAAGGCAAGATAAAAAATGGGTATATTTTTTATTCTCCCCTTTTTTAAACCATCTTTAGTGAGAAGAATACCGTATTTTAATTTTGCACCGTTTTTATTATTTCTCAAAACTCTTTCTTGTTTTTCAGCAAACGCTCGTCCTGATATAACACTCACCTCATCAAAAGCACAAACTATATTTCCTGTTTCTTTTTCTACAATTAAATTGTCAACATAATTTTCAACATCATCATAGAATGAGGCTCGGACTATAACAAATCTTTTATGTAAAAATTTATGAAAGACTATTGTTTTTAAGGCCTCAAGCCTTTCACCGTCTGATAATAAATTTTCTTCCACACTACTTCTTACTTCTCTAACAAGCTCAACATCCATTTTTATTTTTTCTTGTCCATAACCCTCAATATCCATAAAAGCATTCATATCAATTCTACAATTTTGATCTACGGGAATTCCTTGATCTGTCAAAGTAGCAACTATTTTTTCTAATAACTCTTTTAATCGTTTTGCCTCTTCCTCCCTAGTCTCTTTTCTTTCTATTGCTCTTTCTATTCTTCTTCCTATGGATGGCCTTCTAAATCTTTCTGGCATTAATTTTATTTTATCATAAAATGGTTAGGCATTTTTCTTGTACACAAAATTTAGTATCAAATATTATCTTTTCGGCAATTTATCTTCTTTGCTCTAATAAATTTAAATTTTTTTTATCTATCAAATCTATTTTCTTTCTTAAATGAAGTCATTTATTATTTTTCATAACTTATTTTACATAAGCAAGCCACTTTTTATATTTTTTATCTTCACCATGAACAATTTGATAAAATTTTTCTTGTAAAATTTTTGTTATTTCGCCAATTTCTCCTTTGTTAATAATTTTCTCATCAATCTGATAAATAGGAGTAATCTCTGCGGCTGTGCCTGTAAAAAATGCTTCATCACAATTTTTCAATTCTTTCACCGAAATATCCTTTTCAATAACTTCAATTTTTATGTCTTTGGCAATTTTTATAATTGAATCTCTAGTAATTCCTGGCAAAATGCTTCCTAGCTTGGGTGTCAAAAGTTTCTTATTTTTAACAATAAAAATGTTTTCTCCCGGACCTTCAGCCACAAAACCACGATAATCTAAAAGAATGCTTTCATCAAATCCATCTTTTTCAGCATCAAAAGTAGAAAAAATAGAATTAACATAATAACCACAAACTTTAGCAGAAGAAACAACCGATTGGGGGTGCAATCTTATAAATTTAGAAATTTTAACTTTGACTTTATCTTTTAAATATTTACCCCAAGGCCAAAGAATAGCAGCACAATCAACGCTCGCTCCTTTTGGATTTAACCCCATCTTTCCATAGCCATAAAAAACTATCGGTCTTATATAGCATTCTTCAATTTTATTTAATTTAATAAGCTCAAGAATTGATTTTTGAAATTCTTTTTTGCTAAAAGGAATTTTTATCTTTAAAAATTTTGCTGAGTTAAATAATCTATCAATGTGTTCTTTTAATCTAAAAACAGCAGGACCGTCTTGAGTTTTATAGCATCTTATCCCTTCAAAAACTCCGGAACCATAATGCAAAGCATGAGTTAAAATATGAATTTTCGCCTGTTTCCATCTTAAAAATTTTCCATTAAACCAAATATATTTTGTTTTTTCCATTTTTAAATTTCTTTACCCTCTTTCACTAAATTTATTGTTTTTATAACTGCATCGTGGTTGACGCTTATTGATTCAATCTTATTTTCAACTATTTATTTTTAAATAAAAATTCTACTACTTATTATATAAATAAACAACAATTTTTTGAAAAAATAAGACATATAGTAAAAAGAAAAAAGAGTGGTATAATAAGTCTCCATTATTTACTTTTTATCCCCCTTGTTATATTAAAAAACTCAGATTATCGATTTTTATCTTCATATTTTTTACATAATCTATCCCGGTTATCCGCAAAATATAAAAGAAAAATTTTTAGAAGAAAACCCAATAAAATTTGTTTAAGAAAATCAACAATAGAAAAAAATATTAAAGTGGATATTCTTAGATGATAATTATATTTTACTTTTTAATTATTTAATAAAAAAATTAAATAAAAAAAGCATCACTGGAAGATGTAAACTATATAAGAAAATTCATTAATTTTGTGGAAAATGTTTAAAATTTAACTTTTAAAATTTTCATAGAATTCTATTTTATTATAATTTATTCTACTAGAGCCTTTTCAAATTAATTATTTATAATATAAATAATGTCTTTAACACAATTATTAAAATCAAATTCTAATTTAAATCTATGGAATAAATATGCAAATATATGGGATTTTCTTTTTCTACAAATATTTTTTTACTTTCTTCATCAAACTTCAATCAATTTATTAAAAGAATATTTAAAAGATAATATCAAAATTTTAGACATTGGCTGTGCTACAGGTAATTTTTTATCCAAAATTCAAAAAATAAATAGCGAAATTGAATTATATGGCGTTGATTTCAGTCCTAAAATGATTGTTTTAGCAAAAAATAAATTTAAAAACATAAAATTTTATAATCTAAGAGCAGAAGAAATAGATTTCCCTTCAGATTATTTTGACATTATAACTATTATTGAAACATTTCACCATCTTCAAAATCAAAATCTTGTCTTAGAAAAAATTCATAAAATTTTAAAACCTGAAGGTATATTATTAATATGCGAACCCGATATCAACAACAAATTGATAAATTTATTTATTAACTTTTTAAAAAAATCTCCTATTGAAAAAGAAAGTGCATTTCTTAACCAACAACAAATAATTAAATTAGCTACAAATTTCCAATTAACGCATATTAAAACTAAAAAATTTCTCGGTAATATTTTCTTAGTTTTTAAAAAATCATAAACCTTAAAATGCCATATCTTATAACTTATTAGAACGAAATATTTCTTATACCCAACAATATTCTAACATTCCCTGTCTACTGCCTGTCGACAGACAAAGCAAGTAGGCATGAAATGTTAAAATGTTTTGTATAAATAAAAATAGGTGATTTTGTTAATTTTTATTTTCTTCTATCTCAAAAATTTTATTTCTTTTCTTAAAACCCTTAATTAATCTTATTTTTAATTCATCAATTTTAAAATAATTAGCAAGAACTTTTATCACTGCATTATTTACTCTTCCCTTCTCTGTTTCTCTTTCACTTTCACTTCAAATTCATCATCTTTCTTTTGTATAATTTCTTCTTTTTTACAACCCGCAAAAACTTTAACTTTTAGAAACATAAAGCTATTTTACTTCTATTATAGAAAAAATATAAGTAGCGATGACAACAAAAAGTAAAGAAACTGAAGATAAGACAAATAAATCAAACATTCCACCAAAATAAGAATTCGAAATTAAAGCCCAACGCAAGCCATCAACCCCATAAGATAATGGATTAAATTGCGTAATAAATTTTAAAAACTCGGGCAAATTATTTAAAGGAAAAATTGCGCCGGAAAAAAGAAAGGTTGGCATAACCAAAAAACTCATAATTAACTGAAAGCCCTGCATATCATCTAAAATGGAAGCGATTAATGTTCCTAAGCTTGCAAATACGAACGCTATTAAAAACATAAAAACAAAACCTAAAATTAAAGACGTAAATTTAGTTATTTTAAAACCAAAAAGTAAAGAAACAAGAAAAACCAAAAAGCCCTGAAAAGAAGAAGTAGTGGCTCCACCTAAAATTCTCCCTAAAATAATTTTATATCTTGACACAGGCGCAACAAAAGTTTCTTTAATAAAACCAAATTGTTTATCCCAAA
>JAPYXA010000075.1 GCA_028276075.1 Minisyncoccota bacterium | reverse complement strand
TCATTCCAATAATACCCGGGGTTAAAAATTCGATATAATTTTCGCCACCGGCTTTTTCAAAAACAGGGCCAAAACCAAAAGAAAAAGCTATAAGAAATAAAAGTGGTTGCATTAAAGAGCCAATTATTCTTGATTTTGATCTCCAGTATCTTTTAATTTGTCTTAACCAAAGAATATAAATAACTTTCATATGATTATTTTACTTATTTAGCTACGACCAAAACGACTTCTTAATATTACTTTATCCAAAGAATCTCCCCTCTCTTCACCAATACTATGACCTGTTAATTTAATAAAAGCTTCTTCTAAAGAGTTTGTATTTGTTTTTTCTAAAATATTTTGCGGAGAATCCAAAACAATAATTTGACCTTTATCAATAATAGCCACTTTGTTTGCAACCTTTTCTGCTTCTTCAATATAATGCGTTGTGAAAAAAACAGTAATCTCTTCTTTAATATTTAAATCCTTAATATAAGACCAAATATGATTTCTTGTTTGCGGATCAAGGCCCAAAGTTGGTTCATCTAAAAATAAAATTTTTGGATGATGAAGAAGCCCTCTTGCAATTTCTAATCTTCTTTTCATTCCGCCTGAAAAATTTTTTACAAAATCATCTTTTCTATCCCATAATTCTACAAATTTTAAAAGTTCTTCAATGCGTTTTTTTAATAAATCTTTTGGCAAATTATATAAAACCCCATGAATTTCCATATTTTCATAAGCAGTTAATTCATAATCTAAACTTGGGTCTTGAAAAACAATACCGAAAGATTTTCGCGCTTCATTAGGGTTTAGAACTACATCAAAACCGTTTAATTTAACCTCTCCTGACGTTGGATGCAATAATGTTGTAATTATTTTTATAATTGTTGTTTTACCAGCTCCATTTGGACCTAAAAAAGCAAAAATTTCTCCTTTTTTAACATCAAAAGAAGCATTATTGACAGCAATAAACTCTCCATTTTTTATCTTAAATTTTTTAACCAAATTTTTTACCTCAATAATAGACATAATAAAAATTTTATAAAATAATACACAAATTTAATAAGATAGCTTAATTAATATAAATCTAATTTTACCGATTTAATTTCTTATTAATAATTTTATCTTTTTATAAGCCACAAAAAATTTAACTTTTATGAGCATTTTAGATGACCAGCAGTCAATAAGATGTGATTGAGAATACCAATTATAATTGTTCTATTGTAATATTTTAAAATTTTATTTTTGAACCTTCTCCATCTGTTTAATAATTTTACTTACTAAATCTCTTTTATCTATTAAATATTTATCATATTTGTTTTAACATGTATTTGAATATATTTTTTTTGCTTCTGATTATATAAATAAAAACATTAGCCTTGATGGTGTACGATTGATTAGATTTGTCAACGAAAGAACAAAAAGATAATTTACTCAGTTGTTAAACCATCAAATTCTTGCATATTATTTTCTGCTTCTTCTTTTGTTTTTCTCAATATTTGATCTTTATGATGAGGAGGTGCATAAATTGTATAAAGTTTTAGTTCTTCTGTTTCAGAAGTATTTATCACGTTATGAGATACACCTGCTGGCACTACTACAACATCTCCATCTGAAATATTATATTCATTATCACCAATAACAACTTTCCCTTCTCCCTTTTCAAACCTAAAGAATTGATCAACCCCATGAACTTCTAAACCGATATCTTCGCCAGGTTTTAAAGACATCAAAACAAGTTGCATATAACAAGAGGTATATAATACTTTTCTAAAATTGTTATTTTCTACTGTATCTTTCTCTATGTTAGAATGAAAACCCTTCTTATTCATTTTTATAAAAATTTTTTAATACGACCTAATTTAAACTATTTTTTTAAAACTCCTATTTTAAAATTTTCTAAAATGTTTTCTGGTCTTTCTGCTCCACCATGTTGTTTAATAAATAAATCAGTTCCATCTTTGCCGCAAATTCTTAAAATTTTATCAGGGCCACCCGGATGTTTATTAACCCAACTTGTTAAATCGTAAACTTCACCTCTTATAACTGACCAGCAACTTTCTTTTGAATTATGTTTTGAGACTTCTTCCATTGTGTATGATTTTCCTTGATCCTCTTTATAATCTTTAGTAGATGTAGCAGAAACTTTTTGATTAATTGCCCGAGATTCTTTTTGATTAATTGCTACTTGAGGTTGAGTTGAGGTCTGTATTAATTGTTGTTGATCTGTTCTTTGCACAATTTGCTCTTCAACTAAATTTTCCTCTTGCGAATTTATCTCTTGTCCTTTATTTTCAAATAAATTATTTATCTGTCCTTGTGTTTTTTCATCAATTAATAATGAACTTCTTTTTTGAACATTTAAATAAAACAGCGCTCCTACAAATATTAAAATTAAAATAATTCCTCCTATTAAAATGATCTTTTTATTTATTGAATTCATTTTTAATTTTAAATTTTAATTAATTTATGATTTTTATATAAGAATAAAAAAATATATAAAAATTTTAAACTTATAATTTATTATATCAAAGTTTTATTTGAACATCAAAAAATCAATTAAAAAATTTAATAATCTATAGTTAATTATCTATTTTTCCTAATATTTTTATATTTATTTTTATTCTAAGATAAACTAGAAACATATTTTTCTATTCTTTCAACTGCTAATTTTGAACTGATAACTGCCATTGGAATACCAGCCCCAGGAACAGTAGATGAGCCTACGTAAAAAACATTTTTAAAATTTTCGTCAAAATTTTTTGGTCTAAAATATCCTATTTGATTAAAATTATGAGATAGTCCCAGTCCACTTCCTTTATATAAATTAAAATTATTTTGCCAATCTTCGGGCGTATAAACAATTTTTAAAACAATATCTTTTTTAATATCTCTTCCTATTTTTTTTGAAAAATCATATAAAATATTTGAAA
>JAPYXA010000093.1 GCA_028276075.1 Minisyncoccota bacterium | reverse complement strand
ATCAGCCGCAGAATGATAGTGTAGATTTTTAGAACACACTCGCCTCTTTCTAACCACACGGTTTAGATATAGTGAAGTTGAAGTTTTTTTGCGAGCCTCGATATGCAGAAATATTACTGTATTTTATTCCTTAACTTTCCATCGAAAAACAAAAGTGAAAAAAAATGAAAAAACAACTTTAGCTATTTTACAACACAGATATTTTCATATTTAACTATTTAAACATTTAGCTATCTAACTGTCTAAATATTTAGCTATTTAAGTATTTAGATATTTAGATATCCAGATTATTTCTGATGCCAATGCAATATACCTTAAGTTTTCAAGATTTAGAGAGTTAAACTGACAAGATTAGAGAACTTAAGAGATTCTTTAGTGAACTATAAAGCCACCACACAGTTCAGATGTAACAATGTTTGCATGAGAAAAACAGGAATATCATTGTTTTTTTATAACTTGCATAGTTCAGATGGAATCTCTTTCGAAAGCTTTCAAAAAAGAAAAATCAATTGTCCTTTATAACCCACACGGTTCAGATGGAACCCGCTATAGGTAGGCTACAAAACTCCACAAAAAAAGCAGAAGAATATTTAAGACGTGCTTTTAAACTATTTTAAAATAATTGGTGCAACCGAAGATGCAGAACTTATAAGTAGAAAATATAGACACAAACACTTCGAAAGCTTTTGAAAATTCTAAAGCAAAATTTTAGAGAGTAAAAAACAAAAGTAAAAAATATAAGAATTCTTTTAACTCAAATATATTGGGGGGGGTTTACCCAAAGTATTAAAACTTCTGTTATTTTATCTGTATTACCTGGAGCATCATTTAAAAATTTTAGTTAGATTTTTAGAGTTTTTAAGATAATGTAAAATAAAAATTAGATTTTTACATTTTCTGCTTTTTTATTGGTGGAATTTTGCTATTAAAATTTTAACTGGTATCAAGGAATTTTTTTATATTTTTATCTTGTGGTTGAGTTTCTTACCCAAAGTATAGCTAAATATTTAAATAGCTAAATATCTAAACAACTAGATATTTAAACAATTAAATATTTTAGGAGCACAATCGATGAATAAAAACAAAATTACATTGAGACAGCTTGAAGAGCATTTATTTAAAGCTGCTGATTTACTAAGGGGTCAGATGGATGCTTCGGAGTATAAAGAGTATATATTTGGCATGCTTTTTTTAAAGCGTGTTTCTGATGAATTTGAAGCAAAGAGAGAAGAGCTTATAGCAAAATACAGACAAAAAGGTTATCCAGAAGAAAAGATCCAAGATTTAATAGAAGATCCTATTTCTTATGAAGATACTTTCTTTGTTCCAGAAAGAGCAAGATGGCAAAATATCTTAAACTTAAAAGAAGATGTAGGAAACCAGTTAAATAAAGCTCTTGCATCGTTAGAAGAAGCCAATCCAACCCTTGAAGGTGTTCTTAGACATATAGATTTCAACGCTGTAAAAGGTAAAACAAAGCTAAAAGACCAGAAACTTATTGACCTTATCCATCATTTTAACCAGTATAGATTGAGAAATGAAGATTTTGAATTTCCTGACTTGCTCGGTGCAGCTTATGAGTACCTTTTAAAAGAATTTGCAGACTCGGCGGGTAAAAAAGGCGGGGAGTTTTATACTCCTGCAGGTGTAAGGACTTTAATGGTTAGACTTGTAAAGCCACAAGAAGGAATGACAGTATACGACCCAACAGTTGGCTCTGGTGGATTTCTTATTGAAGCAAGAAATTATGTAGAAGAAATAGGACAAGACCCTACTAATTTAGGACTTTATGGACAAGAATTAAACGGTGTTACTTGGTCAATTTGTAAAATGAACATGATACTCCACGGCATACCTGATGCCCATATAGAGAATGAAGATGTTTTGACAGAACCAAAACATATAGAAAATGGATACATAAAAAGATTTGATAGAATTCTCGCAAATCCTCCATTTTCTCAAAATTACTCAAGAGCAAACATGAAGTTTGAAGAGAGATTTAAGTATGGCTTTACTCCAGAGACAGGCAAAAAAGCAGACTTAATGTTTTTGCAGCATATGATAGCAAGTTTAAAGGATGATGGAATATTGGCAACCGTTATGCCTCATGGTGTACTGTTTAGAGGCGGTCAAGAAAAGGTAATTAGAAAAGGCATTGTTAAAGATGATCTGATTGAAGCAATCATCGGACTACCGCCAAAGCTATTTTACAACACAGGCATTCCAGCTTGCATTATAGTTATTAACAAAAACAAACCAAAAGAGCTTAAAAACAAAATCTTTTTTATAAATGCAGATAAGGAATATGGAGAAGGAAGAAATCAAAATTATCTAAGATACGAAGATATAGAAAAAATATTTACAGTCTTTGAGAAAAAATTAGAAATTCCAAAATATTCAAGATTGGTGGATATTAAAGAGATCGAAGAAAACGACTTTAACCTAAACATTAGAAGATACGTTGATAACTCTCCAGAGCCAGAAATTGAAAATGTCCATCATCATATATTTGGAAGCGTTCCTAAGAATGAAGTAGAGCTTTACAAATCTCAAATTGACAAGT
>JAPYXA010000090.1 GCA_028276075.1 Minisyncoccota bacterium | reverse complement strand
CTAAAGAGGTTGAAGTACCAAAATCAATAGTTTTAGAAATTAACCATTCAGTTGAGGTAACATATAGATTTTGATCTGTAAAATAAAGCTTAACTTCACTTTCGTTAATTTCTAAATTATCTGATCTTGAAGAAAAATTGTTAATCCAATTACTAAAACTTTCTTCTTCGCTTGAAGTTTTTTTTATAAAAGAATTATTGTTTATTGTTATATTAACATCGGCATCACTTATATAATTTTTATTCTGATCCAAAACAGTAACTAATAAATTAATTGGCGAAGAAGAAGCAAGTATTAAATCAAAAGAATAAGTTTTATCAGGCTCTATGAAAATTCCAGAATCAATATAAGGCTTAATTCCTTTTAAAATATATTTTTCATCTATTAAACTAAAAAGATAATTATCCCATTCAACTTTTAAATTTTTTTTACCATAACTATCTGATTTATCAATTATAATAGTTTTGTAAACATCGGGATTTTGTCCTATTAGTTTTTCTCCTTTTAATTGAAAATCAACATCTGAAAGGGTTTTGCAATATTTATCATAAAAATTAAGATAAATATCTGATAGTTTGTCTATTTTAAAAGTTACAGTAGTAAGTCCCCCGGATTCAACTGTTTGATGAGGAATAATGGGATTTGGATTGTTTTCGTCATTAAGGGGATAAGTTCTATCTGATGAATAACCGTTTTTTGAAACTTCTATAAAATAAGCATTCGTTCCTGTGGGAATATCAATGAAACGGAAAAAACCATCTATACCAGTAATATCTGTTTGAATGAATGTAGGATTTCTTAAATATTCTATTTTAACATTAGCTTCAGATACCGGTTCTCCTTTTGAATTTATTACTTTTATAAACATTGACCCATTTCCACTTTCTGATTCAACTGTTTTAGGTGCAATAAATCCTGTAAGTTTCTGTGGTTTTACTTTATAAAAACAATTTAAGCATTCTCCCGTTATCTCAACTAATTTATAATCAGCTGGTGCTGTATCTTTAGGAATAGAAGTAATTGTTCCGTCTTTGGGATTATCAATATTTCTTATATAAAAATTTAATTTTATATTTAAACCAGATTTATTAACAATAGTTGTTGAAGGAATTATCCCAGGAGGCCATCCATTAAGTATTCCAATTTTTTCATAGTCCATTACTCTTAATTTTTCAAATTCATCCTTTAGGACTAAATTAATCTGATAAATTATTCTTGCTTTTATTAAAGTTTGATTAATATTTATAGAGCTTATCAAAATTAAACTTCCAACAAATCCTAATAAAAAAATAACTATAACTATTTCTAATAAGGAAAAAGCATTATTTTTGAAGCTGATCTGAAAGTTCATAGATAGGAAGAATTATAGATAAAGCCACAAAGCCGACTATTATAGCAATTATAACTAAAATTAAAGGTTCAAGCATATTCACCATTCTTTCTAAGGTAGAATCTATTTCAAATTCATAGTTTTCAGAAAGATAAAATAAATTATTTATAAGATTTCCTGTTTTCTCGCCGATATCTATCATTTTAATAAAATTATAAAAAAATATTAAAGAATATTTATCTAAAGATTCAGACAAAGAATGTCCTTCTGCTACTAACTCAGCACATTTTAAAATAACTTTTCTATAAACGCGGTTATTTATATTTCTTCCTACTAATCTTAAAGCATCAACAATATGAATTCCACTTTCAAGTAATATTCCTAAACTTCTTGATATTTCTGCCATTTCAAATTTTTTTAAAATATCTGATATAAAAGGAATTCTAAGAAGAAAAAAATGAAAATAGTATTTAAATTTTTCGTTTCTTAATAGAAGAAAAAGAAGTATTAGTGAAAAAATAAAAAAAAGTATGATATATATTCCATATTTTAAAAGAAAAGTGGAAATAAATATAAAAATTTTGGTTAAAGGTGGTAAATCTATTTTTAAACTTTCAAAAACAGGCAGAATCCTCGGCATCAAAAAATAAACAATTAAAATAACAATTAAAGTCATAATACCGATTATAAAAGATGGATAGATTAAAGATGAGATTATTTTATTTTTTAGTCTTTCCATTTTTTTAATTTCAATCGCTATCCTTTCCAAATTTTCTATTAATTTTCCAGTAATTTCTCCAACCTCAATTACAGATACTATAAATGAACCAAATTGTTTTTCAAAATTTTTTAATGAAGTAGATAAAAATTTACCCCTCTCTACATCCAAACATAATCTAGAAATTATAAACCTTAAGTTCTGGGATTTGCTGCTTTCTTTCAAAAAATTTAAAGATTCAGATAAAGAGACTCCACTTTTTAAAAGCATAGCTAGGCTTCTTATAAAAAAAATTTTTTCATCACTTTTCAATCTTAAAAATAAAGGCTTTTTATCTTTATTCATGAATAACTCTTAAAATTTCTTCTATTGTTGTTATACCAGCTACAACTTTTGATATCCCGTCTTCTAACATAGTGGTCATTCCATTTCTCATTGCGGATTCTTTTAAAATATAAGAGCCTGCTCTTTTTAAAATTAAATCTTTTATCTCTTCATTTAAAGATAAAACTTCATAAATTCCTGTTCTTCCTAAGTATCCTGAATTATTACAGTTTTTACAGCCTTCTCCA
>JAPYXA010000091.1 GCA_028276075.1 Minisyncoccota bacterium | reverse complement strand
GTGTTATTTATTATCGACCTATAAAAAATAAACTAAATTTTTATTGGAAATTTAAACACGATATTATTTATGCTATTTTTAGGTATTTAAAATTTAGTCTAAAGATGATAATAATGTCATGGAAGAAAAATTAAGAATTCTTTTAGTTTATAAAACTTTACTTTATGATGATTTTAGAGTTTTAAATAGCTTATTAGCATCTCAAGTAAATGTTGATAAAGTAATAGTAGTTTATCCTAAAAATATTGAAGAACAAATTTTTTATTTCAAGAATGAATTAAAGGATATTGTAGATAAATTAATTTTAATACACGATAATTTTATAAAGATTGGTAAATATTTAATTGTGAATCCTGTCACATTAATAAAAGTTTTTAATCTTTATAAAGTTAATGTAGTTGGTATTTTTGATGAGTTGTTGTCAGGCAATATTTTTATTACCTCACTAGTGTGTATTTTGTTGCCTGGCAGTAGAAGAAAATTATTTTTTTATCAATATGAAAATATTAATAAAAATAAAGGATTATTTTATAATTTTTTAAAAAGAATTATAGTTTTTTTTGCGAATATTGTTTTTAAATATGGATTAGTGTGTAGCAAACAGGCCGAAGATGTAGTTAGAAAAAGTGGTTATAAATGGAAACTTAAAAAAGTATGGTGGGGAGTAGATATAGAAAATTTTAAAAAAGAGATTTCGTCAGAAGAAATAAAAAATTTGAAACAAAAATTAGGCATAAAAGAAAATCAAAAAGTTATTGGTTATGTTGGAAGATTTGTAGAAGAAAAAGGCATAAAAGATTTGGTAGAAGCATTTAGATTAATAAATCTAGATTCAGTTTTAATTTTTATTGGAGATGGTCCAGAAAAAAAATATTTGGAAGAAATAAAAGATAAAATTGACAAAAGAATAATAATTTTACCTCCTCAATCACATAAAAATTTGCCAAAATATTATAAAATTATGGATGTACTAGTTTTACCATCTAAAACTACAGAATTTTGGAAAGAGCAATATGGAAAAGTTTTAATTGAAGCAATGGCGAGTGGTGTTTCTGTTGTTGGATCGAACTCAGGAGCAATACCTGAAGTTATAGGAAATGTTGGCAGTATTTTTCCAGAAGGCGACATTTTTAAATTAAAAGAAGCAATTGAATACGAATTAACCCACAAAACACCGGAAAAAGTGATAAAGTTAAAAGAAAGAGCAGAATTAGGGTCTATAGAAAAATTTACTAAAGAAATTTTGACATTTATTTTAGAAGGAAAATGAGAAGAAATTTAAGACTTTATATTTACCATTTAATAAGAATTTTTTTGTTTTATGTTGCTGAATTTATTTCTCTTTTTATTAAAAAAGAAAATAATTCAAACAAAATTTTAATAATAAGAACAGATAAGATAGGCGATTTTATTATTTTTTCACCGACAATAAAATATCTTAAGAATTTATATCCGGATTATAAATTGTACTTATTAGCAAACAAAGAAATTTTACCCTTAATTGGTTTTTTCCCAGAGATTGACACTTTTATTCCTTTAGACGTAAAAAAATTTCAATTTAATATTTTTTATTATTTTAAGATTTTTTTTAAATTAAAAAAAATGTTTTTTAGAAAAGTTTTTAACCCTGTTTATTCAAGAATAATCACTGTTGACGAATTGGTACGCATTGTTGATTCGGAAGAAAAAATAGGATTTTATGGAGATAATACTACTTCTGAAAACATTAAAAATTTCTATAATAAGTTTTATACTAATCTTATTTCAATAAAAAAATATAGTGCCAGTTTATCTGAAGTTGACAGATATAAAGAGTTTTTAATAAATCTTGGATATTCTGAAGAGAAAGTAATGTCATTAATTCCTCACATAGAAGTAAGTGAAGAAATCTTAGAAGAGGCTAAAATTATTTTAAAAAAGTGTGGATGGAATGGAAACAAGTTTATTGTTGTTCATCCCGGAGCGGGTTATATATATCGAATTTGGCCCATTGAACGATTTCAAAAAGCAATTTTATTTTTAAAACAAAAAGATTACGAAATAGTATTAGGTGGCGGAAAAGACGAGAAATGGATTTCAGAGTTAATCAAAAAAAACATTCCCGAAATTATTGATTTGATTGGTAAAGTTGATTTGAAAATTATGGCTGGAGTTTTATGCCTTGCAGATTTTTATTTTGGTTCAGAAACGGGAATTCTTCATTTGGCAGCCGCTGTAGGTTGTCCAACTTTATGTGTTTTAGGCGGTGGACATTTTGGTAGATTTTTCCCATATGGTGATTTAAATAAGAACAGAATTGTTTATGATAAAAATATGAAGTGTATGAATGATAATTGGGAATGTGCAAGATATAATAAAAATAAAACAGCTCCTTGTATTGAAGGAATTAAAACAGAAGATGTTTTGTTAGAATTAGATAATTTGATTAATTATTTAAATAATCAAAAACAATGAAAGTTTCAATTATAACTCCAAGTTTTAATAGCGCAAAAACGATTGAGGAGACAATAAAAAGTGTTTCGGGGCAAAGTTATAAAGATATTGAATATATTATTATTGATGGCGGATCAAAAGATAAAACTTTAGAAATTGTAAATAAATATAAAGATAAAATTTCAAA
>JAPYXA010000089.1 GCA_028276075.1 Minisyncoccota bacterium | reverse complement strand
AAGTCGTTTACGGAAGACAAGGTTTGACAGGTGAAAGAAGTAATAAAGAGATTGGAGTGTTTGCTCTTAGAGGTGGTGATGTAGTAGGCGAGCATACAGTTATCTTTGCTACAATGGGTGAAAGAATAGAATTAACTCACAGAGCTACTTCAAGAGATATCTTTGCTAAAGGTGCGTTAGAAGCTGCAAAATGGATTGTAGGCAAGCCAAACGGTCTTTATGATATGCAAGATGTTTTGGGATTGAATGAATAAAAATTTATCTTTTTTAACAATTGGATTACATTTAGTCTCCGGTGTAATAGTAGGTGTTACCATTGGTTATTTTTTAGATAAATATTTTGGCACATCGCCTTACCTAACTATAATTTTCTTTTTTCTTGGTCTTATAGCTGGATTTAAAAATATGTACGCTGATGCAAAAAAGTATATTGAAAGTGAAGAAAAAGAAAACAAAGTATAAGAAGTATAAAATCGTTATGAGGCTGTTCCAAAAATCCACATCGTCATTCTGCAGCCGGCGAAGAATCTCCTATTTTTCTTTTCAAGTCAAAAATCAAAAAAGGAGATTCTTCGGACTTACGTCCTCAGGATGACGGATAAGGGTAAACTTGTAAAAATTTTTGAACACCCTCTAAAATCGTTATTAATCAAAGTGCGATGTAGGAAAATTTTTTTAAGTTTGAAATTGTAGTGACAATATCTTTTAGAATTTTTTGATTTTTGCTTATTTATCATTTAACAGCTGGTGAAGAATCTCCACCTTTTCATTTCTCGCTTATTCACTGTATGGACAATTCATGAATTGCCCTTTTTAAAAAGAAAATCTTTCAGACCAAAGTCCTAAGGATGGCAAAAAGTTTAGATGATGATCATGAAAGAAAGGATAATGTGTTAGACATATTTTGAAATTTCTTCCAATAACTCTAAAAGGACTCTTTTAACATTTTCTTTATCTGTTGCAATTAGTGGTATTACTTTTATTTCTTCTCCTAAATCCAAAGCTGTTCTAATATCTTCAGGACTCCATGCTCCTTTTAAATCTTGTTTATTTGCACCAACTACGAACGGAGCTGGATACCTTGCTTCAAAAAAGTTTATAATTCTTCTTGCCTCGTGAAATGTGGCAGGGTCTGTACTGTCTACCAATACAACCAATCCAACCATACCCTTACCAAGAATGTCCCACATAAAATCAAATCTTGCTTGACCAGGCGTTCCAAATAAATAAAGCGTATGTTCATCGTCTATTTTTATCCTTCCAAAATCCATAGCAACTGTAGTGTGATCTTTCTTTTCTTTTTCTCCAGCTTTTGTAGTTCTTGCCTCTGTTTTTACAGTTTCTATTTCACTAATTGTATTTATGAACTGTGTTTTTCCTGCAGCGTAAGGTCCTGCCACTACTATTTTTATTTTCTTTTCTGTCATTTTACAACCCTTTAATCTTTGAAATTATTTTGTTGAGTAGACTTTTTGTTAAGTCAAAACCTATTTTTCTTTCTTTTTTCTTTTCCCTTTGTATGATTCCACACGCTAAGAAACCATATAAAGTTCTTTTAACTGTAAGTTCATCAATTTTTGTAATATTAATTATATCTGCAACTTTATTTTTTCCATCTATTGAATGAAGAATTTTCTTTTCATGATCAGTCAAAAAAGCCTTTTTTGCAATATCTTCATAATTAGGAGATTTTTCAAATACTAAGTTTAGGTCTGAAATTTTTCTTTCAACTTCCTCTTTGGTTAATTGCCTTGCAAGATACATTATTAATTTTTCAATAGGAATTAAAGGTTTTAAATCCGGTGGGTATTTTATAAATCCAGATGTAAAAGAAAACTTACCTTCCTTGATAGATAATAACTTAGGAAGCCTTGCCACTAAAATATTATATAGTTCCGATTTATCAACGCCTTCTTTTTTCAATACAACCTCAAAATCCACATCAAGATAGATGTAGAATACTTTTTTAACCTCTCTTATGTATACAATATCACCTTCTTTGAAATAAACGGCAATATTATTATGATCCTGTTCTATTACAAGAATTCCATCTTTTTTATCTTTTAACAAAACTTGAAATATATCTACAAAATTGAATATCTTTAAATCTCCAGCTATTGCCATTGCAAATCTCCGATTTTAATTTTTTAATTATCCCAATTCTTGCTCAAGTTTTTTTATAGTTCTTTGAATTTCCATTAATAAAAGACCTAATTTTGTATTTACCGGAGCTAAAACTCCAAGAACGGCAACATCCTTAATTCCTGTAAATATAACATATCCAGTAGAACCTTTAATGTATAACTGTTCAAGATTGCCTTTGTTTAATTCTGACGTAACTCTTTCACCAAGTGATAATATAGCAGCACCCATGGCTGCAACCCTGTCTTCATCGGTAGAGTTTGGAAGCACAGATGCAATAGCTAATCCATCAACGCTTACTAACACAGCACCTTCTGCCCCAGAGTCTCTAATAAATTCTTCAAGTAGCTCTGTATATCTAACAGTCATATTAATCCTCCATTAAAGATTTATTAAGAAATTTTTTGTATTTTCAATAAATAAATCTCTTTTTTTAATTTCTGGTATTTCTTCAGCCAAAGAATGAATAAATTCTAAAACTGAAAATTTGGTTATATTTCCTTTTTGAAAA
>JAPYXA010000088.1 GCA_028276075.1 Minisyncoccota bacterium | reverse complement strand
GACTCTTTCTAAGTTTTCTCTATCTCTGAAATTCCCATCGGATTTTTCAGTAACGTATATATTTGTCTTGTTAAATTTAAACTTTTTCATTTTAAAATTATAACATATAGACAATATATCTCGGGGACAAGAAATTGGTGAATTTTGAAAATACTAAAGCCTTCAAAATAGGTGAAAAGTGATGGACAACAAATTAATAGACGCCTCACTTCTCGCCTTTCACTTATATCTATAGAGCTTGCTTTATTACTTTTGACATTGCTAAAAATTTCCTCTTTTTCTTTATTTTCAAAAAACATTAAAAAATGAGATCTTTCACTTCGCTGTTGAATGAAAAGAAAAATAAAAATCTGTCATTTGTGAAGCTGTGTATAGAGTCTCATACTTTTAATTGGATTACTTACCCAGACGTATTTTAATTTTATCATATCAATTTTTTCAGATAGAATATGAGATAATAAATTAGCAATTTTCTTAATGAGAGTGTTCCAAAAATCCACATCGTCATTCTGCAGCCGGCGAAGAATCTCCTATTTTTCTTTTCAAGTCAAAAGTCAAAAGAGGAGATTCTTCGGACTTACGTCCTCAGGATGACGGATAAGGGTAAACTTGTAAAAATTTTGGAACACCCTCATTTTCTTAATTGAAATTTTGATATAAAAGATATAAAATCTATATAACAATGCTTTAAAAGTTTTAAAAATTGGAGAGCATATGAAAAGGAGTATAAAAGTAAGACAAATTAATATTAAAATACTAAAAGAGCTTGCAGAATTAAAGCCTCATGCATACGAGCGCATTTTAAAAAGGTATCCTCAAAGTAAAAAATGGCTTTCTGGAGAAGATTATCCTACATATAATCAGTTGGTAGAGCTTTCTAAAATATTCAATGTTCCATTTGGTTATTTCTTTTTTGAGGAATTGCCAAAATATGAACTGCCAATACCACATTACAGGACAATAAAAGACAATAATTTTACACCATCTGAAGAATTACTGGATACTATAAAATTTGCACAAAAGGTTCAAGAATGGGCAAGAGATATTTTATTAGAATTTGGTAATGGAAAAATTGATTTTTGCGGAAAGTATAAAAACAATCTTGATCTATACGCTATAGTTAATGAGCTTAAAGTAATATTTGACGTAAAAGAAGGATGGGCAAAATCTATAAAAACATGGAAAGAGACATTTAAGTATTTGGTAAATAAAGCAGAGGAAAAGGGAATTATAGTTTTAATAAATGGAGTTGTTGGTAATAATACACATAGAAAGTTAGATATAAATGAATTTAGAGGATTTGTCTTATACGATGAAATAGCTCCTGTTGTCTTTGTAAACAATGAAGATGCATTATCTGCAAAAATATTTACGCTAATACACGAGGTTGCTCATATCTTAATTGGTGAAAGTGCATCTTTTGATTATAAAGATTTACAACCTGCGGATAATGAAGTTGAAAAGTTTTGCGATAAATGTGCTGCAGAGTTTTTAGTTCCCACAAAAGAATTATTAGAAGTTTCCAAACAGACAAAAGATTATGAAGAACTTGCAAAACATTTTAAAGTTAGCCAAATAGTCATTGCTCGTAGATTATATGATTTAAATTTAATTAACAGAGATGATTTTATTAAGTTTTTGCAAAAAAATAAAGAAAAAGAATATAGCAAATCTATAAGTAAAAGAGGTAATTTTTACGAAACTGCAAAACTTCGATTAAGTCAAAGATTTTTAAATTTGTTAAAATCTGCTATTTATGAAAATGTTATTACTTATAGAGACGCTTTATTAATCGCAGAATTAAAAGCTAAAAGCTTTTTTAAACTCATAGGAGAAGATGCATGAGTTCGCAAAACCTGTATTTATTAGATGCAAATATTTTAATTACAGCTGCAAGAGATTTTTATAACTTTGATTTTGGAAATAATTTTTGGGATTTCTTAGTACGAAAAGCTGAAGATAATAGAATAAAGAGCATAGATAAAGTATATGATGAAATAATAGGAGGCAATGATAGACTTAAAGAATGGGCTGAAACAGATTTCTTTGAACACTTTTTAGATACTACAGAAGATGAAGTTTTGAATAACTATTCAAAGCTTATGGAATGGGCAGAGAAACAAAAAGGAAAATATAGTCAAAATGCAATAAATGCTTTTATCAAAGAAAACAATGCTGACCCTTGGCTAATTGCTTATGCTATGAAAAATAAACAAAAAATTGTCATAGTAACATTTGAGAAGAAGGTTGATAATATAAAGCGGAAAATTCCAATACCCAACGTTTGTGAAGAATTTAGTATAGAATACTGCGATTTATATCAGATGCTCAAAAACTTAAAATTCAGGTTTTAATGCATAGTAAAGTCAAACCAATTCTTGTTATCCTATTTTAACACCTTTAAAAATCCTACCCTTAAAAATGGTAAAATAAATATATTAAATTATTTTTCAGAGGTTTCATAATGAAATTAAAAGCCTACAAAAAAGACTTGCAAGAAGCGTTTAAGAAAGTCATATCGGAAAAGAAAGCAGCACTTCCTATTTTGACAAATTTCTTATTAAAAGCTGAAGATGGAAAACTAACAGTTTACGGAACAGACTTGGAAGTGTATACTTCATACACTATACCTGCAGACGTTGAAGAAGAAGGCTCTATTTGTGTAAACTCAAAAAAGATATCAGATAT
>JAPYXA010000085.1 GCA_028276075.1 Minisyncoccota bacterium | reverse complement strand
CTTTTTTGAAAGTGTTTCTGAAATCATTGATTTTTAAATTTTTTATTTCTTTAATAATTTCTTGTAAAGAATTTAAATTTTTGTTTTGATAAATAGAATAGATTATATAAGGTTCAAAATATTTAAAAAATTTTGTTTTTATTATTTTTAATGTGTCTTTCTTAAAATTCATAAAATTTTCAGCAGAAAATAAATTTTTTGATTCTAATAAATTATTAAATTTATTAAAAATAATTTTATGTCTTGAAGATGGTATTAAAATTAAAATTGCTATTTTGTCGAGAAAAAAATAATACAATTTATAAAAATGAGAATATGCTAACCCTTGAAAAATAATTTTTTCTTTTATAAGCGAATTTAAATATTTTCCCAAAAAATTAATGAACAAAATTGTTTTTGGATCCGGAGAAAAAGAAAAAGTAAAAATACTCGCTGATGGCAATTTTTTACTTTTTAACTTAAAAAAATTCTCTTTTTGATAATATAAGACGTTGTTGTCGAATTTGATAGACTTTTCTGGTTTTTTAATAATTTTATATTCGTTATCTGAAAGTTCTAAGATAAGTATTTCTGAATAATCAAAAAAATTCTTTACAAAAGAAATAATATCTTTAAGACTAATTGTTTTTAAAATTTTTGAACTATAACTAAACGGTGGTTCTGTTAAATTAAATTTATAAATTTTTGAAAAAATTATTTCTTCAATTTTTCTGATTGGATCCAATAAATTATATCTATGCCATAATAATTCTTCAAAAATTCTTTTCTTCTCTATAACAAATGGCGTTTTACGAATATTCTTTTTGATATTTTTAAAAAATTGTTTTATCTCTAAAATATCTTTTTCTTCTATAGATAACTGAAACAAGGTATAACCAAACATGACACTTCCCTTTATTTCCAAATGGAATTTTTTACTTAAACTATAAATAATTAAATGCTCTAAAATATGCAGGTAAATTCTTTCTTTATAATTTTTACAATGAATTATCCCTTTAGGAAAGTATATTTTATATTTCTTTATCATATCATGTATTTTATGACAAAAACAATAAGAAAACCAGATACTAACTCCACTTAAAACAATAATGCTGCCTTTTAAATTTATTTAATCTTTACTATAAATAAAAGAGTTGCATTATTTAAAATTGTTGGCTTTATCCTAAAATTAAAATTTATTTAAAAAAACTTATATTTTTTAAAATTTGATATATCTGCTCTCTTACTTGAGGTATTGGCAAAGAAGCATCTACTAATTTCCAATTAAAATTTTTCGCTAATTTCAGATAAGCTTTCCTTGCCTTTTCTAAAAAATCTTTATATTCAAATTTATTTTTGTGCTTCAATCTTGATAAAGCAGTTTTTACGGGTAAATCAAAAATAATAATCAGATCAGGAATTATACCGTTTCTCGCTAATAAATCAATCTTTAAATATTCTTTTATAGAGATATACTTTTTTAAATTTTTAGCTTCTAGTTGATAAGCAAGAGTTGAAGGAAAAGATCGATCTAAAATAATATTTTGCCCCAAATTTAAAAAATTTTTTATTTTAAAAAATACTTCTGATCTATTAGCCAAAAACAAAAATAATTCGGTAAGTGGTAAAATATTTTTTAAAATTAATTTTTTTATTATATCTAAATTTTTATCACCTCCTGATTCTTTTAAATAAAGAGCCTTAAACTTTTTAGAAAAAAATTTAGCTTGAGTTGTTTTACCACTCCCATCAATCCCATCAAAAATAACAAGTTTGCCTTTCATTTCTCTACAGCTACGCCCATAGATTTAGCCACACCTTCAACAATCTTCATTGCTTTTTCTATTTCTTGGGTGTTTAAATCTGGCAATTTTTCTTCTGCAATTTTTCTTACCTGCTGTAAACTGAGTCTAGCAATAATTTTTCTTCCTGGTTCAGAAGAACCCTTTTGTAATCCCAATTCTCTTTTAATCAAATAAGAAACTGGAGGCTTTTTTAAGACAAAAGAAAAAGTTCTATCTTCATAAATAACAACTTCTACTGGTAATTCAACCCCTTCTTGATCTTTAGTGGCTTGATTAAATTGATTACAAAATTCACCAATATTTATTCCATACTGGGCTAAACTAGGACCCAAAGGAGGAGCTGGAGTTGCTTTACCTCCAGCAATTATAAGTTTTATTTTCTTTTTAATAGGCTTTGACATTAAATTATAATCTTCTTACTTGTAAAAAATCGACTTCTACTGGAGTTTCCCTGTTCATTATAGGGACCAAAATTTTAAGTCTTTGTCTTTCTGCATCAATTTCTACTATTTTACCTTTAGTACCCTTAAACAATCCCTGAATAATCTCAACTAAATCTCCTATTTTAAAATCTGTTTCCACTTCAGGCTCTTCTTTATTCATTCTTTGGAAAAGATCTTTTAATTCCTCTTCGCTTACCGGCATAGGAGTAGTGCCTACTCCTACAAAACCAGTAACCTTTGGAGTATTTCTAATAAAATACCAAGAATCATCCGTTATAATCATATCTACCAAAACATAACCAGGATAAATTTTCTGTTCAACCAATTCCCTTTTGCCATTCTTTATAACCCAAACTTTCTCTTTTGGAACAATAGCATTAAAAACTTTATCTTTTATATCAAATGCCTCGGCTCTTTTCATAATAGCCTCTGCAACTATTTCTTCAAAACCTACAATAGTATGAACAGCATACCAAGCTCTTCCTAAATTTAAAACTTGTCTTACCATTTTTTAAATTTGATAAATTTAAAATTA
>JAPYXA010000083.1 GCA_028276075.1 Minisyncoccota bacterium | reverse complement strand
GGAGTTAGTTTCTATACAAGGTTTAAATGAGAGAGAATCTCTTAGAAAACTTAAAAAGTATATGTCTATTCCCCATCAATCTACTTTTTATAGACTAGAATTTTTCAAAAAAATTGGAAAATATGATAATAATCTTAAATTAGCTGGCGATTATGAAATTCTTTTAAGGAATTACAAAAATTTACAAATAAGATTTATTGATTCAATATTATCACTTATGCTTTCAAATGGAATTGCTGCTAAGTTAATCGACCTGACAATAAACGAATTTACAGAATCAAAGCTAAAAAATAAAGAGCAGGTAAACTTGCCTCTATGGTACATAAAAATATACCACATTTTTATGATAACTAAAAGTAAGATAAAGAAATTTATCAGATTTATGAATAATTCATTTTTACGATGAAAATTCTTATTAATATGATAAGTCTTTTTCAAGGTGGACCAAAGACAGTAGCCTTAGGCTATCTAGAAGGAATTAGTGAATTTATCAAAGAAAATAAAGAAGTTGAATTTACCATTATTATCCCAACAGTTGATGAAATCATACACAAAGCCAAAAAATTAGACTTATATAATAAATGCAATATAATTACAGTTAAATATCCAAATATAAAGCCAAGATTTATTTACAAATTATTTTATGATCATATACACACTCCATGGATTTCACACAAATATAAAATAGACTACATATTTATGACTGCCAACTTTGCATCTTTATTTACAAGAAAAAAGCAGATAGTACTTTTCCATAATCTTCATTACGTTGAAAATATTAATCCATTTAAATCATTAAAACAAAAATTAAAATTTATTTTGGAAAAAAAATTATTTTTTTTAACACTAAAAAGTAAAGATCCAATCTATTTAGTGCAGACTGAATTCATAAAAGACAAACTATCAAAACACACTAAAAAAATATTCCTACACAAAATGATCCCCCCAGAAAATGAATTTAGATGTGATGAAAAAAATTATAAAAAAATCAGTGAAAAATTTTTGAAATACGCCGGTTATTTAAAGATGTTCCTTCCTGCAAAGTTCCATCCAAATAAGAATTTTTGGATTATTTTAGAATTAGCTAAGTATATTAAAGAGAATAATCTGCCCATAAAAATATTTTTAACTTTAAAAGAAAATGAATATAAACATTTACTAAACGACGATTTAGAAAGCCTTAAAGATATAGTAGTTAACTTAGGTGAAATTAGCTATCATGAAATTAGATGCTATTATGAAAATATAGATATTGTTATTTTCCCATCAAGCAGTGAAAGTTATGGTTTTCCAATAATTGAATCTATTTTAACCGGTAAAAAAATTATCGTTCCAGATATGCCAATTTATAAAGAACTATTAAAAGATAAAGGATATTACTTTAATTTAAGAAATATTACAAGTTTATTTGAGGTAATTCAAAAAATCCTTCTTGAGAAAGATAATAAAATTAATTATAATTTAGATTATGAAAATTGTAAATGGAAAAATAAAATTTCTGAAATAGTTAGTTTATTTAAGGGTATGGAATGAGGATTCTATTAAACTCGCTTATACTTACGGAAAAGCATACAGGTTATGCTACAGTTATATCAAATTATGTTTACGAATTATCTAAATATCTTTCTGATAATGATATAAATTTAGAGATTTTTATACTTATTCAAAAAAGGGCATACTTAGAATTTTTTTCTAATGTTAAACTTCATGACAAAATAAAATTCATTATAGTTAAAAATTTAAATCTCCCAACCAGATTGATATATGACCAGATGATCATAAATTACTACTTAAAAAGGTATAATTGTGATATCTTGCATTCACCAGCTACCTTAGGGACTGTATATAGTATTAAACCACAAATACTCTTTTTTCATGCTTCTACTACTTTTATGCTTCCAAGGAGTATGCATGGTAGAAGCTTCTTGGCTACCTGGCTTTCAAATTTAATTATAAAATATTCAGCGTTAAATTCTAAAAAAATATTAACAACAACCTCTGTTACAGGCAGAGAGTTAGAACGCTTCTTAAAAAGAAAAATTAATTTTATCCCAATATATAATGGTCTACCATACGTAAAGAAAGATTTTAAAACGGAAAATATAAAAGATATTATAAAAAATCTAAAAGATAAAAAATTTGTGTTTTATCTTTCAAGCTTCTATAAACTAAAAAACCATGAAGTTATGATTAAGGCTGCAAAAGAAAACAAGGATATTATTTTTGTCTTAGCAGGATCCTCAATCCAAAAAGATTATTTTAAATACTGTGTAGACCTATCAAAAAATTTAGATAATGTGATAATTTTAGAATCTATTAACGAAGATGAAAAAGCTTTTCTTTATAAAAATTGTTATGCGTATGTTTGCCCTTCACTCTTTGAAGGCTTTGCTCTAACCCCCTTAGAAGCTCTAAGTTTTAACAAACCAATTATTTTATCAGATATTGAAGTTTTACACGAAGTCTATGGAGAAAAGTTTATTTATTTTGACCCTTATAACTATAAATCATTAAATACTGCGATAAAAAAGATTGATGATAAATATAAAAATTATTGCACAGATAATGAACTCTTAAATAAATATAGTTGGAAAAACTTTTTGCTAAGAAATTTAAAAATATATGAAGAAATTGAAAAAGGACTTTAAGGTAATTTTATGAAAACTATAACGATAATAGGAATTAATTTTTATCCAGAAGATACCTCTACCGGTCTTTATACAACACAAATGGCTGAATATTTATCTAAATTTTATAATGTAA
>JAPYXA010000084.1 GCA_028276075.1 Minisyncoccota bacterium | reverse complement strand
TTGTTAAATCTCCGCGTATAATAGCAACGATTGATGCTCCAGTTTTTTTTCTTATTTCAGATTCTTTTATGCTTTTGTTTATAAGAGGAGAGCCTTTTTCCAAAGAAATCCATTCAATTATAAGATTTTTTAAGAACATTTCCTTTTCTTCTTTTGCTTCAGGTTTAAAGAATGTGCCCATTAATACAGAACCAAGCTGATTTGCTTCCTCCTCGTTAAGCACAAAAGAGCATACAGGTTCATCGAAATCGCCTTTTTCAAAAAAGTAAATTTCTCTCTTCCCGGATAAATGAATGATTACGGATACTTTTTCCTTTCCTGATGTAATAATTGAAAACTTTTTTCCTATACCTGGTAAGTCAACTTCTTTAAATTGCATTTTTTACTCCATAATTAGATTTTTATGTTAATTTAATTATACAAAATTTTTGACGAAAAGAAATTTATTAAATATTAAGGAGGTCTTTTTATGAGTATTGCAATAGTCTCATATGATATAAAATTTGTAGAGAACTTGATTAGTTCGTTAAAAATAAAAAATGTTGAAGTATATGGCGATAGTTTATCGCTAATTAAAGAGTTTCCGCTAAAAAATTTTAAAGTGATTATTTACGATACTTCATCAGGAATTTTTGCGGAAGATGATTTGAAATATTTAATTGGAAAATTGGGAGGAAAAGATATAAAATATTTCGTATTAACTGTTCCAGAAAACCCTGTAAACAAAAAAAATTTCAGCGATGATGTAGAATTTATATCAAAATCAGAATCTTTCACAATTCTACCAGAGATATTGAAAAACATCTTAATTCAAACAGAAGAAATTCAATCTCAGCAAGTTGGAAATTTAGCCGAAGCTTTTGTATCTAAAACAGAAAATGAAACCGAAAATTTTGAAAATCAGAAATTTGAAGATTTATTTAATGACGCAGATTTATATAATATAGAGAAAGGTTTAATTGATTTTGAACCTAATGTAATATCAACTAATGAAGAAGGAATAAAATTAGAAAACAAAGAAGAAAGTTTTGATAACTTCTATGATATAGAATTTGAGAACAAATCTACTTCTAAGGGGAAAGTAGAAGATAAATCTTTATTTGAAATTGAATTTGGAAACATGGAGTTAGAACCTAATAATATATCTATTAACGAAGATAGAGAGGAAAATCTATTAAATATAGATAATATAATTATAGAAAAAGAGTTAGAAAATTTTAGTATTGAAGAAATTGGTATTGAAACTAAAGAGTTAAATGAAGGAATTAAAAAATATGTGGAAGGAGATAAGGAAGAAGAAATTGAAGAAGAAAAATTAGAAGTAGTAAAAGCAAAAGAAGAAAAAAAAGAAACTATTACCAAACCTTTAACAGAATTCATTCAAGAAATAGAAAAAGAAAATAAAATTATAGGAGGAGAAGAAATCATGGTAACTAACTTTAATATTACTATTTCTTCAGAAGATATAAAGACGTTAGCTATGGAAATGGTAAAAGATATGTTAAAGAACGACAAGGCTATGAATACAATTATTGATCACCTTCAGATAGATTTTCAAGATGAGGCTAGAAGAGAGCTTGAAGACATAAAAAATCAATTAAAATTATCTTTAGTAAAAGAAGCAGAGCTAATGATGAAACAAGAAATTGAAAGAATGATAAAAGAAGAACTTAAAGAATATGTTACAGAAATTACTGCAAAAATAGTAAAAGAAAAATTAGATTCAATTTTTAAAGGATAAACTTAATTTAATATTAGTATTTAAACTTGGTATAGAATTTATGCATCAATAAGTAAATAAGTGTTAAATATTTCAGGTGAGAAATTCAAAAGATGTTAGAGGTAAGAAGTGAGAGGTGGGATGTTAATATTTTTTTGCTTATCATTTGTCACTTTGTCCGTCCTGAGGACTTTAGTCTGAAGGATCTCCTTTTTAAATTCTATAAAAATTCCTAATTTCTCATCCGATGTATTAATTAATAAAGTTCTATTAATTCTTGCTTTTAAAAATTCTAAAATACACTATAGTCAAAACAAAGAGTAAACTACTTGAAAAAAGTATAAAAGTATGTACCAAAAAAGACAGTAAAAACGCTGTGTTTTTATCTATGTTAAACAAAAATATCAAACTTCCTGCATATCCACTTTCATAGGTACCGATGCCCGCTATTCCGTGAATAGGCAGGATGGTTGTCAAATCTGCAGTTGCTGATGCTAAAATTGTTTGGAAAAATGATATATCTATTTGAGTTGGTATAATAAAATAAAACGCTGTAAACTTCAAGATAAAAGTCAAAACAGACAACAGATAAATATATGCAAGATTGGAAAATCTAAGTTTGTCTTTATTGTAGCTTTTGACTTTCTCATGTTTTATGAATTTTAAGATAAAAACAAAAATATAAAAGCTAAAAGGAATTACTAAAAATGATATCAAAGCTAAGGATAAAAATCCTTTAAAAGTTAAACAACTAAAAGCAAAAACTGCTATCAATCCAAGACCATCAAATATACGAGTAATAAGAAAGCTCATTGTTGAGTCTACAATATGGATTCCTTCTTTTTTAAGAAGATAAAAAAATGAAACTTCACCTGTTCTAAAAGGCAGGATGATATTAAAAAATGTATTGTAAACTGTAAGTTTAAAAAGCTTGCTAAATTCTTTTAAATCTAATGTAAAACTCCATCTGTAAGTTCTTACTAAATAGCTTAAAAAGTAAAAAAAGAAAGCGATAAAAAACTGATAAACCGATATCTGTTTAA
>JAPYXA010000082.1 GCA_028276075.1 Minisyncoccota bacterium | reverse complement strand
TGAAGTAGATAGACTTTTTAACCTTGCCGCTGTAGAGCTTGACCAAAATAAAAGAGATGAGCTTTACAAAAAAGCATTTAAAATCATCGGAGAACAACAGCCTATGATTTTTATAGTTGCACCGCAAGAAATGGTAGCAGTAAGAAATAAGCTAAAAAATGTTTTTCCTACTGTTTGGGGCTGGTATAAAGATGAATATGTTTATATAAAAGAGTGAGAAATAGTGTTCTTATCACAGATGCAAAATAGTATATAAAGTGAAATTTTTACTAAGACTGTTCCAAAATTCTTGCAAACTTGCCTTTCCGTGTCATCCTGAGGCTATAAGCCGAAGGATCTCTTTTTTTGATTTAAAAAGAAAAATATGAGATTCTTCGCCGACTTCAGAATGACGTTAATTTTTGGAACAGTCTCGATTTTTACTTAACTGGTATATAATAAATTAGAAAATTTAAAAAACTTTTTTTTATATAGAGGATATGCCATGGCTAATAAAGAAAAGTTCACTGAGATTTCTAAAGTAATTTTTAACAAATTCCACTCTGTACTACTATCTGATAACCATACTTCAAAATACTTTACTTCTTTTGAAATTCTTAATGATCTGATAAAAAAACAAGCTGAGATACTTTATAACATCTTTGAACTTATTAAAAAATCCGACGATAAAAAAGCTTTTGATATACTATATAAAATTGCAGAAAAACACTATAAACTTGGTATAGACAAAATAGCTTTATTTGATGCAATAGACCTATACACCTCTTTACTTGGAGAGTATAAGGAGGAATTAGAAATCTCTAAGACTATGATAGATAATCTAAAGAATCTTTTACAAGCAACAACAGCAAAAGTTTATATAGAAAATATCTTACAAAATGCCTACAACTTTCTCAAAGAGACAGATTACGAAATTGCTCAACTATTGGCAGAAAAAATAGAATTAATGCTGGAAGCTGTAGAATCTTTTTATAAAAATCATAAAATAGGTGTTTGTGTAGAATCACACACAACCTGCAATGTTAGTAAGATGCTAAGAAGTTTAGCATTTGATGTAATGTGCTATGGTAAAGAAGATAAAAAGCGAGAAATGCTTCTGATCCATAAATTAATTCATGATAATATGAATGACGTTTTATCATCACTAGAATTAAGAGATTTTTTAAAAGCTGTATCTAATACACAAGAATTTGTGAATAATATTAACAAATTTGTGTATGATTATGAAAAAATTTATACTGACTGGAATAATTATAAAGATGATGTAATTGCAAAAATTATCACTGATAAACATGAAAAAGATAAATATGGTGTAATCCTTCTACAAAAACTTAGAGAATCTAAATATACGGAAAAAATAGCTGAAGAAATTGAAAATTTATTATCTAAATTCCTAAAAGATAATATTTCCTATGCATGGATATACGATCATGAAGAGTTAATACTGTTTATGGATAAAAAAGATCCGGATTTTCAAAATTTACTAAACAGAATATTAAAAGAGTTAGAGAATTTAGCACAAAAAGTATCTAATACGTATTTATCTGCAGGAGGACCTGTTTTTGCAGTTATTAAAATAGATTCAGAATTTTTTGTTGATTACAAGGCTGAAGAATTAAAAGAAGCTATTAATGTAATTACAGACCAGCTTCTAAGAGAATTAAAAGACGATTCCAGATTAATCGTTGTAAAGGATCTGCACGAAGATTTTGAAGAATTGCTAAAAATTGTCAAAGAAAATTTAAGAATTAAGAAATTGGTAATTGAAAAAGTTTTAAATAAAGATGTAGATATATTTGTCCAATGGATATATGACTTGAACTTGAATAAAAAGTATGTTGAAATCTTAGTAAGAGTAAAAGACAAAAATAATGAATACATTCCTGCTTATAAATTTATCAAAGTATTAGAAAAAGAAAAAATGATGGACAAATTAGATGAAGTAATGTTTATAAAACTTGCTGAAAATATAGATAAAGTTAAGAAGCTTACAAATAAAATCTCAGTAAACATATATCCGGAATCTTTAAATTCAAATACAGTCATTAGTGCTTTAAAACAGCTGGCAGATGTATGTAATAAAAATGGAGTTGAGCTTGGTTTAGAGATTACAGAGTATGCTATCGTTGTAAATAGAGAAATTTTTGATTACATTAAAAACTCAAAAGTTTATCTTGTTATTGATGATTTTGGAGCTGGTTATACTAATTTTGAGCTTATAGGAAGTTTAAAAGAAAAAGATTTTGTTAAAGCATTAAAAATAGATGGTTCAATAGTTAAGAAACTGGTAGAATCAAAGCTTTATGAAAATATAGCAACGACTATATCTCAATTCGCAAAAATAGTTGGATTGGATTTAGTCTATGAATTTGTAGATAATGAAGAAATCATAAACAAAATAAAAGAAATCTCTGAACTAACTAAAATACCTTACGATAGAGTATATTTACAAGGATTTTATCTACACAAACCATCGCCGCTTGAAGAGGAGTTGAAAGTTAAATAAGTGGTAAGAGTTTCCAAAAATCCACATCGTCATTCTACAGCCGACGAAGCGAAGAATTTCCTGATTTTCTTTAGGATGACAAAATCGCCTAATGCTGTCATTCTGAGCGAAGCGAAGAATCTCCATTCCTTTTTGTTTTTTGTTATTAAAAAACATTAAAAGAAGAGATCCTTCAGCCTTCGGCTTCAGGATGACAAAAAACCTGCCAACAATGTCATTCTGAGCGTTAGCGAAGAATCTCATGTTTTTCTTTTCAAG
>JAPYXA010000081.1 GCA_028276075.1 Minisyncoccota bacterium | reverse complement strand
CAATAATATGGCTACATTTATCCAAGAATTAGATTTACAAGAGATTTCTCAAGACGAAATTAACAAACTTAAAGAATATCATAAACTTGGAAAAATAGTTAGGGATTTAATAATACAAAAGGCTCTTATGGAAAGCTTAAAAGATGTTAATCAGCTAATTATATCTACAGAAACAGAAGAGGAATTATTTCAAAGAATATGCGAAAACCTTGTAGAAAAAAATCATTTTAAGTTTGTCTGGGTCGGAAAGAAAGAAGGAGACTTTATTAAGCCAGTATGTAAGTATGGCAAAGACGATGGATATGTAGATAATTTAGCTGTAAGTGTTAGAGAAGACCTGCCAGAAGGAAGATGTCCAACGGGAAGAGCTTACGGAGAAAATAGAATTATTATAAATGAAAATACATTAATGTCAGAATTTATGACTCCATGGAAAAATGAGCTTCTAAAAAGAGATATACATTCATCATTAGCCATTCCGGTAGAAAAAAATGGAGAAGTTTATTGTGTAATTGCTATCTATTCAGCAAAGCCATTTACATTCAACAAAGAATTTCTACCTTTATTTGAAGAAATTAGAAAAGATATATCTTTTGCTTTAAATAAAATAGAAAAAGATAAAGAAAATATACTTTTAAGAAAGGCTATGGATAATTCAAAAATGTGGCTTGTAATTACTGATTCAAATGGAACAATAGAGTATGTAAATCAATATGTTATAGATTTGACAGAATACACAAAAGAAGAAATAATTGGCAAAAATCCAAGAATATTTAAATCCGGAATACATGATATAGAATTTTACAAAGAATTATGGAACACTATATTATCCAACAAACCATTTTCAGCAGTATTTGTAAATAAAACAAAAGATGGAAGACTAATCTATATAGACCAAACTATCCATCCAATTAAGTTAAAAGATGGAACGCTTAAATTTGCTTCCGTTGGAGAAGATATAACACAAGAAAAGATGCTTATAGAGGAAATAGAAAAATATAAATACTATGATAGTTTAACCGGGCTTCCAAATTTTATATCATTTAAAATTCAGACTTTAGAAATGATTAAAAACAAACTATACAAAAAATTTGGATTAATATTGATAGACATTTATAACATGTCTGTAATTAATGCTTCTTATGGATTTGAAACAGGTAATGAAATTTTAAAAGAAGTAGCAAAAAATCTAAAAAAAGAATTTTCAGATAGACATGTAGCCAGGATTGAAAGTGATGAGTTTGCAATACTTATTCCAAATATAAAAAACGAGTCAATGCTTATTTATAAGATTAGAGATGCTTTAGATAGAGATTTAGATACCTCCAAAGGTAAAATTCATATTTCCTACAACGCTTCAATTGCCTTATACAATGAAGATAGTCAAACATTTGAAGAGCTTTATAATAACGCCGTTCTCACTTTAAGCATAGCTAAAGAAGAAGGAGAAAATGTAATAAAATTCCATGAACCACAGTTAAATAAAAAATTAGAAGAATATTTGGAAGCTGAAAAGATTGTAGAAAAAGCATTTGAGAAGAAATTATTTAAATTTTGCTTCCAGCCATACTTTAAATCAGAAGACTTTTCAATAGCAGGATTTGAATCATTAGTCGGGATAGTAGACGAAAATGGAGCTGTTTATCCGCCTATAAAGTTCATAGATTATCTTGAAAACAGTAAATATATCACAAAATTTGAAGAATGGGCTTTAGAAGAAATTTCTCAAAAGATAAAAAAATTTAACTCTTTGAATGATAAAAAAGATATAACAATATCCCTAAACCTATCACCAAAAGGACTGCTTGGATACTCATTAAACTTAACATCAGATGGACTATCAGATAAAAACTTTGTTGAAAGGTTAAAATCTCTGCCGGTTGAGGTTCAGAATAGCTTAGTAATAGAAATCACAGAAAGAAATGTCATAAAAGATATGGAAAAATTTAAAAAGATATTTAAAGACATTAAAGATTTAAACAAAAACATAAAAATAGCGATAGATGACTTTGGAACAGGGTATTCTTCTTTAGCATATTTAAGAGATTTAACTATTGATATACTAAAAATAGATATGTCTTTTGTAAGGAATATTGCAAGAAGTAGACAAGACTTATCATTAGTAAAATTCATAATTGGATTGGCTAAAGATCTTGGATTAAAAACAATAGCCGAAGGTGTAGAAACAGAGGAGCAGGTAAAACTCTTATCTTTACTTGGAGCTGATTATCTACAAGGATTTTATTTTGCAAAACCAATGTCGGAAGAAGAAGCTATCAAGTTAATTATGGAGAATATACAGTTAAAGAGAAAAGACGAAATGATAAATGATATACAATAAGTTTTTATCAGCGTTTCGCTTATCACTTTTTACAGCAGAGAGAAGAATAATATTTGCATTCTTTATCATCCTACAGCCGACAAAGAATCTATGTTTTTAAAAAAACATTAAAAGATGAGATCCTTCAGGCTAAAGTCCTAAGAATGACGGATAAGGGTAAACTTGTAAAAATTTTGGAACAGCCTCATTTTTTGGTTACAATATTTTAACTATCCAAGATATACCTTGGGTGAGAAATTAGCGGTTTTTATAGAATTTAAAAAAAGAGATCCTTCGGACTTACGTCCTCAGGATGACGAAGAAAACTTGATAATCATATACTTGACTATGGGCAACCCTTATTTGTCATTCTGAGCGAAGCGAAGAATCTCATACTTTTATTGAATTTCTCACCCGACGTATTATTTTAACTATCCAAGATATCCAAAAGGACAAGCATA
>JAPYXA010000009.1 GCA_028276075.1 Minisyncoccota bacterium | reverse complement strand
TGGAAGACTTTATGGTTCATTCTATCTTCAAGATAAAGAATTAGCAAAAAAACTAAATCCTGGAGATAGCATAGGGGTAAAAATAATAGGACTAGATGATGGTTTTGGAAATTATGAAATCAGTTTACAAGAAATAAGTGCTATTGATAAATGGCAAAGAATAATAGATTACTATCAAAAAGGAACTATTTTGGAACTTGAGATTAAAGATGCTAACAGAGGAGGATGGTTAGTAGAAGTTGAAAATACTCCGGGTTTTATACCTGTTTCACAACTTTCTCCTGAATATTATCCTCGTATAGAAAACAACAACAAAAATTTAATATATGAACATCTAAAAAGTTTTATTGGTCAAAAAATAAAATGTAGAATAGTCTCAGCAGATGCAAAAACTAATAAATTAATTCTTTCAGAAAAAGCTGCTAAGGAAGAAATATACCAAAAAATCTTATCTCAATTAATGATAGGAGAGGTTTTAGACGTTAAAGTTACAGGATTAAGCCCTTTTGGAATATTTGTAAGATTTAATGAAGATCCGCCAATGGACGGTTTAATTCATATCTCAGAAATACCACAGGAGAAAACAAATCTAGAAGAGAATTTTAAAATAGGCGATATTCTAAAAGTAAAATTAATACAAATTAAACAAGATAAAGTAAGCTTTAGCCTCAAAGATATTTCTCCTGATCCTTGGGTAGCTTTTGTTAAAAATTTTAAAACAGGAGATAAACTCAAGGGCACTGTTAAAGAAAAAAATGAGATTTTTGCAGTTGTTGAAACAAACAATATTCAAGGGTTAGTTTTTGAAAATTTATTATCCTTAAATATTGGCGAAACTTATGAATTTATCATCGAAAATTTAAAGCCTAAAGAAAAAAGTTTAATCTTGAAATTGGCAAATGAAAAATAATTATAAAAACTTGCTCATTTTGTCCTCTCTGGCATTAATTAGTCTACTTTTGATTTGGGGATATAGTTATAATAATATAGCAAAAGAAACAAATATTAGTCTTTATGAATTTTTATCTAAGATTGAAAATAAAGAAATAACTAAAATAACCCTGATTAATAAATCGAATATTATAGGAGAAACTAAAAATAATAGAATATTTAAAACAACAAAAGATCCTGATGAGAGTTTAACCAAAATACTTAAAGATTATGGGATTGCCTCTTCTACTCTTCTTTCACTTGAAATTAAACAAGAAACAGGAAGCTCTCGTGATCTTATTTTACAAATAATTTTTAACCTTTTACCTTTAATTTTAATCTTTTGGATTTTTTGGCAAATTTTCAGACAAACTCAAAAAGGCGCAAGTCAAATTTTTACTTTTTCTAAGTCAGGAATAAAAGTTTATAATCCAAACAGCCCTGATAAAGTTACTTTTAAAGATGTGGCAGGACTTGAAGAAGCAAAACAAGAATTAATGGAAATTGTAGAATTTTTAAAAAATCCTGAAAAATTTATAAAAATAGGAGCAAAAATCCCAAAAGGAGTTTTATTAGTTGGTCCACCTGGAACTGGAAAAACTTTATTAGCTAGAGCAGTCAGCGCTGAGGCTAATGTCCCATTTTTTTATATTTCTGGTTCTGAATTTGTAGAAATGTTTGTAGGAGTAGGATCAGCCAGAGTAAGAGACGCTTTTAGCATAGCTAAAAAAAATCAACCTTGTATTTTATTTATTGATGAACTGGATGCTATTGGAAAAGCAAGAGGAGTGGGAATTGCTGGAGCACACGAAGAAAGAGAACAAACATTAAATCAAATTCTTGTGGAAATGGACGGGTTTGAGAAAGGGACAAAAGTTATAATACTTGGAGCAACTAATCGACCTGATGTTTTGGATCCTGCTTTGCTACGACCAGGAAGATTTGATAGAAAAATTGTTTTAGATTTACCCGATATAAAAGCCAGAGAGGAAATATTAAAAATTCATTTAAAAGATAAAAAAATCGCCAAATTAAATCTAAAACAAGTTGCTGAAAGAACTCCAGGATTTTCAGGAGCTGACTTAGCAAATTTATGCAATGAAGCTGCAATTTTAGCAGCCAGAAAAAATAAATTATTTATTGAACAAGAAGAACTTTTAGAGGCAATTGAAAAAGTTTTACTTGGGCCAGAAAGAAAAACAAAAGCTTATTCAAAAAAAGAAAAACAAATAGCAGCTTATCATGAAGCTGGGCATGCTATTGTTTCACACTATCTTCCTCATACAAGCCCTGTTCAAAAAATATCAATTATTACTCGTGGAAGAGCAGGAGGATATACTTTAAAAACTCCAATTGAAGAAAGAAACTTTTATTTTAAAAAAGAATTTTTAGACGAGATGGCTTCTATTTTAGGCGGCTATGCATCAGAAAAATTAATTTTCAATGATATAACAACTGGAGCAAGCAATGATCTGGAAATAGCAACTGATTTAGCAAAACAACTTATTTTAAAATTTGGAATGTCTGAAAAATTAGGTCCTGTTTCTTTTACTAAAACACAAAAAGAACTTTTCTTAGAAAAGGAATATTCTGAAAAAACAGCTGAACTTATAGATGAAGAAATAAAAAATATAATAAATCAATCCTTAGAAAAAGCACTTCAAGTACTTGAAGCAAAAAAAGATAAATTGGAGAAAGTTGCTAAAGTTTTAATCAAAAAAGAAGTTATTGAGAAAAAACAATTTGAAAGACTAGTTGCTGAACCAAAAGGAAGTTTAAATATTTAACCAAATCTCCAAAAATTTAAAAGTAGATTTTTTAAATTTTCAATAAAAACTGAAAAAGAACTAAAGTAAAACAGAATAAAAATAAAAACTAAAAATAATCCTAAAGTTTCTAAATAAGCATATAACTCAATAGGCAAAAAATAAAGCATAATTTTTGAACCATCAAGAGGAGGAAAGGGTAAAAGATTAAAAAAAGCAAGGACTAAATTTATTCTAACAGCATAATCAAAAACTTCTGTAAATAAACTTAATGAACCGAATTTTAAAGATAAAGCATAAAAAAAAGAAAAAAGAATAGCAATTAATATATTAGTCAATGGACCTGCAATGGCAATTAGGATTGAATCTTTTTTAGGGTCTTTTAAAAAATTTGGATTATAAGGAACTGGTTTTGCCCAACCAAAAATAAAACCAGAAAAAATAAAAGTTAGAAAAGGAATCAAAACAGTACCAAAGGGATCTATATGAGAAACAGGATTTAGTGTCAATCTTCCTTCGTATTTAGCAGTTGGATCTCCAAGCTTATAAGCAACATAACCATGACTTATTTCATGCAAGATAATAGAATAAATTAAAATTAAAACAACTAAAACTGTTTCCATATTTTAAAATTTAATTTTGGACCTACGGGGAATTGAACCCCGATTTCAGCCATGCGAAGGCTGCGTGCTAGCCTTTTGCACCATAGGCCCTTTAAGAACTTAAATTTTACCAGAAAAATTTTATAAAAACCAAAATTTTATTATAAAATTAAATTTAGGGGCGAGTAGCTCAGGGGCAGAGCGTCTCGTTTACACCGAGAAGGTCAGAGGTTCGATTCCTCTCTCGCCCACAATTAATTTTTTATTAAAATAAGATATGCCGGGATAGTTCAATGGTAGAACGTCTTGCTCGTAACAAGAAGGTTGGGGGTTCGATTCCCCCTCCCGGCTTATTCAAATGTTTAATAAAATAACAAATATAATTTTTATAATAGTTTTTACAGCATCATTTTTATTTGTTATAGGATTTTCCCTTTTTGCTGCTTTTAAAAATTTAAGCTTAAATAATTTAAATTTTAAAAATTTTATAATCTCCAAAATAAATAATTCTCAATTAGTTAAAACACAAAACTCTAACAATTCAGATTCCCATAATCAAAATTTTATTTTACCCAATTTTAACTCTTCTATTGACTTGCCTTTGGATTTTGCAGAAAAAATCAATGAAAACTTGCCTGAAATTTTGTCAAAAATAAAAGTGGATAATAACAAAACAGTTAATGATTACACCCAAGAAATACAAACAGTTGTTAAAAAATTTAATTTTCAAAACCTAAATTCAAATATAAATTCAAATCTTTTATTTGCTTTAGTTGATTCTTTGATTAATATAAGTGTCCCACAGGTTTTATATACTCTTCACAAAGAACTTATTAAAAATTATTATATATTAGCCTTAAGCATAGAAGAATTTCAAAAAACATCAGATCCATTAAAAAAAGCTTTGATTTATAATTATATTAATGAAATTTTAAGCAAAAATAAACTTTAATGAAAACAAAAATTATTTACTTAATACTAGTTTTACTAATTTTTATTTTTTTAGGATGGAATATAAAAGAAAGCTCTGGACAATTAACAGTGCCCGTTACAGATTACGGAGCTATAAATTCTTTGGGCCAAATTATAAACTCATTAAATCAGGCAAATGATGTATTAGGAACAACTTTAGCAACATTATCCAGAGAACTTGAAAAACTAAATACAAATATAGAAAATGTTTTAAAAAGTCAATTCAGTCAAAAAGCAGACGAAATTTTTACAGATTCTTTAAAAGAAGAATTTTTTTTCTATAAGCTTATAAATGTCGAATCTTTAATTCAAAGCTCTGTAAAAAAAAGTCAAAATGAAGAAGAAATAAAAGAAGCATTAGAAGAAGCAAGATTAGCTGGTTTATATAACGCTTTAAGTCAAATCCCATCTATATTTATATGCCTTCCTCCAGAAATAAATTTTGAATTAAGATCTATTGCTTCTTTAGTAGCTTTTAAAAACTTAGAACAAGATTTCTTACCAGAAACAGAAATTGAAAAAGCTTTTTCTCAAATTCCGCCTTGTCTGGAAATAAACCAAGACAATAATACTGCTTATAGAAATCCAAAAAACAATTTTGCTTTAAAACAAAACAAACAAAGTTTTTTATCAAAAGTCTTATCTAAGTTATCTTCTCCTTTTAGATTATCTCAATTAGCTCAAGTAGGAGATTATGACAATTTCTACAATCCTGACTACAACAATCCTTATAATTTTCCAGGCGGAGAACAATTTAATAATCCACCTGAAAATAATCAGGACTATTACCAAAATAATCCACCGCAAGATAATAATCAAACAAATGAGAATCAAAACTATCAATATCAAACAAATGAACCTTCAAACACAGAAGGACAAACAAATCAATCTCCTCCTGCTACAGAAGGACAAACAAATCAATCTCCTCCTGCTACAGAAGGACAAACAAATCAGACACCAGGGGAACAAAATCAACTTACTCTACCATCTTTTAGTATACAACCTGATTACACAAGAAGTTCTAGGTTAATCGCTTATGAAGCTTTAACAAAAAATATAGAAAATTATCTTCAAGCATCAATTAATTTAAAATTATTACAAAGACAAAATCAAATAGAAAATGGTTGGCCTATAGAAAGTTGTCAAAATTATGTAGTTTTAGATGGAGAAGATAAAAATGACAAAAAATTAATTTGTCAAAATTGGAAAACAGAAATTACGCTTGAAGACTTAAAAAAAACAAGAGAAAATCTTTTGGAAAAAGAAGGAGCTTTACTTACTTTAAATTCCAAAAATATGAATATTTTCCAAAAATTTCTTCAAACGCAAAATATGTTAACTAAACTTAATTTAACTGCTACATCTGTTTCAACTGCCTCTGATATGGCTGGAAATTTTCCAGATGCAACAGAAACAAAAGAAATTATAGAGAGAACATGTGAAAAATATAAAGGAGCAGACGAAGATAGTTCAGTTAATACTTCGAATAATCAAACTTCAGCATCAAGTCCTGAAGCAACCTCAACTGCTTATGTTATGTGCCTTGAATCAATGAGTACTGGTATGCAAAAAATGGCAGATATTTTAAAAAAACAATTTGACCAAGCTGTTCAACTTGCAAAAGAACACGATAAAAAGTTAAAAGAAGCCTTAGATGAAGCCTCAACTACTGCTTCAAGCTCCCAAGAATGTGTGGGATTAGACAAAATAAAAGCAGAAATTAATATATTGCAAAATAAGCTTTTAAGGGAAAAGAGTTATTTAGCTAGTGTTTTTTTAAATAGTGATTTAGAAAACTTGATTAACAATATAAATCAAGAAATCTATAAAATAAAAAATAATTTAGCTAAGATAAGGGAAAAATTAATAAAAATATCACAGCAAAAAACTACAGCTGGAATTTTATCAACTATTTTCCCAAATTTTTCTTCAACACTTAACCAAATAAACAATATTATAAATATATTAGGTAGTCTTGGTATAAATATAAATTTAAATATAAAAAATTTTGATATAACAGGACAAAATAAATGGTCCCAAATTACAAATCAAATCAAAGACAAAAAAATTCAAGAAATTATAGGAATCATTGCAAACTTTGAAGAACAATTAAATAGAGTAATAAATGTAAATCAAAAAATTCTTGGCTATAGAAAATCTCTTTTAGACACAGGGATTACTGAGCTTGCTAAAAGAAAAGATGTTCAAGAAACAGGTAAAATAATTAAAAAAATTTGGGAATATAAGCAAATAATTAGAAATTGTGAAAAAATAAGTAATAACCCCACATCCACAGCTCAAATAAAAATTTTAAAAAGCAATAAAGTAGTTTATAACAAAGATTTAAAAAATACTTTATCTTATCAAAACAGAAGCGACTCAAAAGATAAAAACTTTATAATAGAGATAAGCAAAAATAAAAATACAAGCCTTTTAGCAAATATTAAAAATTTATTCAAACCTAAAAAAATAGAAATTAGTCTAACCAATGAAAAATAAAAAATTTTTAATTTTTGTAATACTTTTGGTGTTAATAATTAAAATTTTGATTCTAACAGAACTTACCTTTGCTCAAGATACTCAAATCTGGTCAACGGATCCCATCTTAGATTATACTAACACTCCTAACTCAAGTATTTTGGAAAGTTTGAATGAAATTTGGAATGCCATAAAAAATTGGGATCCCATAGGCAGAATTATATTAGGAACAGCAAAAATGTTCCTTATAATTCTTGCTAACATTGCTGATATATTTGCGACAATAATTCACAAATTTTTATCTGAAGTTTTAATTTTACGAATAGCAGCACCTTGGGTTGATCAACTATCAAATTTAAACCCTTTTCTATCTCAAAACAACGATTCTCCTATAGCTATTATTTTTAACATATTAAAAAATTTTGCCTACATTTTTATGGTTTTTTCTGCTTTAATGGCAGGATACGAATGGCTTATAGGAAAAGATGATAATGCAAAAAGATTGATCTTTAACATTATATTAGTTGCTTTAATTATTAATTTTATGTATGTCTTAATTAAAGAAGCATTTTTAATAGTTTATAATTTAGAAGGTGGAATAGCTGGATTTAAAGATTCATCAACTGGCAAACAGGTAAAAATTCCAGGAACTTTTATAACAGCTTCATTTTATAATAAAGGAAATCCTGAACCCCTTGAAGCATTTAAGAAGATTTCAAACAGTCTCCGCATAGAAGCTGGAGCAATTGTCAGCTTACAATCTAGGTATAATAGTCCCTTAGAGGAAGAAGAACCAATAAAAGGATTTATGACAGAGGCACTTTATGATATAATTCCTCTTTTAGTCAACATATTAGCCGTAATTTCTACTGTAGTTTTTGATATAATTTTGCTTGCTATTTTGGTTCTTTTGGGAGTTATTTATTTAGCTCGCTATATTGCAATTATATTTTTAGCAGGAGTATCTCCTATTGTTTTAACATCCCTAATTTTTCCAAAATTTCAAGGAGCAATTTCTAAAGCTTTTTCGTCTTTTTCTGAAGCATTTGATAATTGGTTTCAAGAACTGATTAAATGGTTAGTTGTTGGTCCAATTCTTCTAATATTGGTTATTTTAGGAAATGTTTTGCTTATGAACATATCTTCAAATCTTCAAGTATCAAGTGACCTAACAAGAGCAGAAGCTACAAATCAAGCTGTTAGCCTTTTTGCTATTTTTGCAGTGCTTATAGGATGGTATCTTATTTCAATGAGAATAGCAATTAATATGTCTGGAAAAATCGGAGAGAAAAGTGTTGAATTTACTTATTCAGGATTTAGATCAGCTGGGAGTTTTGTTGCTACACGTTTTCTTAGAAGTACAGGTATCGGAACTAGAATTTCAAATATAGGAGAAGGGTTACTTAAAAAATATGGAGGAGAAGAAGGAACTATAAAAGGTGGCCTAGCATCATTAGGATCAAAACTTATATCAACCGGAGAAAGACTACAAAGAGGTACAGAAGAAAGACAAAAGCAAATAGAAAAATTATTAGGACAAAAAGCTCGTTTAATATCACAAGATTTTCTATATGAAAAAGACGATGCAAAAAAACAACAAATTATTTCAAGTGTTATTGATTCTTTAAATAAAAATTTAAATAACCCTCGGTTATTTAAATCTTTTCTTGACGGGCTTGATGTAAAGATTATTGAAGAAATTCAGAAAAATCCAAATTTCGTTCAAGAAATAGAATCTTCTAAATTATTAAAACCAGAAGATAAAGATGAAATATTCTCTCACCTAATTTCAAAATTAAACAAAGATACAATAGAAGAAATCTTTAAAAATGATAACCTCTTAAAATATTATGATAGTTTAATTAAAAGTGGTCCACTGTCAAACAAAGCTTTCCTTGAAAAAATAAAAACACTTGACGAACAAGAAGTAATGTCTATTTTAGATCAAGTAAAAAATCAAATTAATGATTCAGGAAGTGCTTTTAGACAAATGATTGATGCCAAAGAGAATGAACAAATTAAAAAATCATTAAATAAGACAGTCAACGGTTTAATAGATGCATTATTAAAGGGAACAGAAAAGGAAATAGGATTGGCTATTTCTAATCTAGATTCAAGAACATGGAATAAATTTCATGGAACAATAAGTACTCTTATCTTAAATACCCAAAGAGATTTGGGAAATGTTTTAAAAGAAGCCTTTCAAAGAAACCCGGATAATATTCTTCGCGGTTTATTAAGACTACCAAATCCACAACAATCTAGCATAACTACAGCATTACAAAATTTGCGACAACCACAATCAAAATCACAAGATGATTTTCTAATGGAATTAGGAATTAATCCACAAAATCCTGAATCAGAAGACAAAAGAAGAATGAGGCAACTAGCACAACTTGGCATAATAAAAATGCCATAAATAAGTAATAAAAACATAACAAAATGGAAAACAAAGAAATAACACCTTATGAATTTTTATCAAGTAACGAATTTTACGAAATTTTAGAAAAAATAGAAGAAGTTTTAAACATTGATTTTATAAATGAAAGAGACAAATCTTTATCATTAACTTTTTTAATTGACTACTATTTTAGAAACAATATTTCAGTTGAAGAATTTAAAGAATTACTAAATCAAGAACCAAAGATTTTAAATGAAGAAGAAATAAATTTTTTAATAGATTTTATTAATCAAAACCTCGAACCTATAAAAATAAAACTATTTAAAAACATAGGAATTTCAACAAAACCAAAACCAACTTTCCAGCCAGTAATTCAAACATTTGAAGAAAAAGCTCGAAAATATGAAGAAATTATGTCAGCTGCTATAAAACCTCCAATTACAAAAGAAAAAACAGAGATTAAAACTGAAACAGAAATACAAAAAGAAAATACAGAAAAAACAACTCTACAACAAGAAAATATAGAAGTAAAAAAAGAAAACATTAGCACTTTTCAAGAAGAAGAAAAACAAGAAAATATTTTAATAGAGGAAGATAAAAAAGTCGAAGAAATATTAAAGCCACAAATAGATTTATCACAACAAATAGATTTATCTGAAATATCAAAAAATAAACAAGAAGAAAAAGAGATACAACAATCCCAAAAACAAAAAGTTATAGATCAAAAGGAAAAAAATTCTTTCAAAACTCCTGATTCCCAAATAATAATCCTTAAAAAAACCAAAAAACAAGAAGAAAGTGAGAATGTTTTAGATCTATCTAATTTATAATTATTAATATAGAATAAAAAGTTTAAAATAATGCCCAATAAATTTGTTGTTCCAAAATTTATTACAATAGAAGATAAGTTATTGGGGGTTATAACTTTCAAGCAATTATTTGCACTGCTTGGAGTTTTTTTGCTAAGTTTTATAATTTTTAAAATAAATCAGATAGCTGGAATAATTGTCGGAATAATTTTATTTGTCACAGCTTTTATATTAATTTTTGTCAAAATCAATGGAAAATTTGTTATAAACATTTTACCAAGCATTTTAGACTTTTTATTTAAAAGCAGAAGATTGGTTTGGCAAAGAATGCAAACGATTGAATACAAAGAGATACCAATTCCTGAAGAAAAAACAGAGTCTTTAAAAGAAGAACCTGTTAAACCAAGAAGCAAAACAACCATTAAAGAACAAACTGTAATTGAATTAAATTATCCACATATAAATCCTAACATAAAAGAAAAGGTTGTTTTATCATTAAATCAACCTATATCATCACAAATAAATCAAATAAACAAAGTTCTTCATAGACATATTGTCAATCCAAAAAATCCTTACAGATTTTTTCCTTATGTTAAACTTTATAAAAAATTAAAATAAAATGATACAACCTACTTTTTCTTTAATAAAAATTAAAGACATTCAAAAAAATTGTTTTATATTGGAAAACGGAAGTCTTAGAGCTGTTATTGAAGTAACAGGAGTAAATCTTTCCTTACTGTCAGAACAAGAGCAAGAAACACTAATTTCACAATTTAGAAGATTATTAGATGGTCTTGATTTCCCTCTTGAAATTTTAACAATCTCAAGACAAGAAAACATAGCCGATTATTTAAAAACTTTAAATTTAAGATTAAATCAAGAAGATAATATGTTAATTAAATTTCAATTAGAAGAATATATTGCTTTTTTGAAAGATTATTTGGATAATCATAATATTATGAAAAAAATATTTTATCTTATTGTTCCTTATGATGTTTTAGATATAAAATTTGCTATTTTACCAAAAAATAAAAAGGAACAATCTTTAATAGACCAATCTTTTGAAAGTAAATTGCAACAACTAGAGATTAGAGCGAATTATTTACAAGAAGCAATTTCTGCAATGGGTCTTCAATCTCATCGTCTTTCAGATATAGAATTAATAGAATTAATGTTTGAAGTTTATAATCCAAATTTAAGATGGCAACAATTACCAAGTCAAGTTATTCAAAAGCTTACTGAACAGCTATGATTAACCTTCCACTGCCAAATTTTTTAAATAAGAAAAAAACAATCAAGATTCCTGTACGAAAAGAAATTCCCAAAATAGATCAAATAAAAGAAATTATTGCTCCTCCTGGAGCAGAATTTTCAACTAATTATTTTCAAATAGGAAATATTTACGGAAGAACTCTTTTAGTTTTAGATTACCCAACTTATCTTTTTGCTGGTTGGCTTGAAAAAATAATCAATTTAGATGAAGCTTTAAATATTGGAATATATTTTTACCCAGTGGAAACATCTCAAGCTCTTAAGCAACTTGAAAAACAAGTACCAAGAATATTTGCCCAAATAGAAGAAAGGAAAGAAAGAGGGCTCACAAGATCTCCAGAGTTAGAAATTGCTTATCAAAATGTTGAAAATTTAAGAGACTTGTTGGTTCAAGCACAAGAAAGATTGTTACAAGTTGGATTATATATTACAATATTTGCAGAAGAAAAAAAAGAATTAGAAATAAAAACTGCAAAAATTTCAAAAATATTAGAAAGCAGTTTAATAGTTGCTAAACCGCTTATGTTTCAACAAAAAGAAGGATTTTTAACTACACTACCAATTTTTACCGATTATCTTAAAAATAATTATTATCTAACATCAAGTAGCGCTTCCTCTTTTTTCCCTTTTGTATCTTCAGACTTAGTTGATGAAAATGGGATATTTTTAGGCATTAATTTAGAAAATTCAAGTATGGTGATTTTAGATAGGTGGAAATATGACAACCCCCATATGGTTATTTTAGCAAGATCAGGCTCGGGAAAATCTTATACTGCTAAATTAGAAGTAATGAGAAATTTAATGATGGGGACAGATGTTTTAATATTAGATCCTGAAAATGAATACCAAAGTATATCAGAAATTTACAGTGGAGCATTTGTTCCATTATCTTTAAAAGCTGAAAATAATTTTAACCCATTTGATTTACCGCCTGTTTTAGAAAATGAAAACCCTTTGGATGTTTATAAAGAACATGTAGCTGATTTAATTTCATTTTGCCAACTTATCATAGGAGAAAAATTATCATCTGAACAATTATCTATTTTAGATCAAGCTATTAATCAAACATATTTATCTTTTAATATTTTACCTAATCAAGATTTTTCAGAAGTTGAAAGATTTCCCACTTTAAATGATTTAGAAAAAATACTTGGTGGACTTGTAGGAGGAAGTGAACTAGCAAGCAAATTCTATCCTTTTACTCAAGGAAATTTTTCGGGATTTTTAAACAAACCAACAAATGTTGAACTTAACAGAAGGCTTATAATTTTTGGGCTAAAAGATTTACCAGAAATAATAAGACCCATAGGAATGTTTATTGTCTTAAATTATATTTTAAATAGAGTAAGAAGAGAAATGAAAAAAAGATTGGTTGTTATAGACGAAGCTTGGTGGATAATGAAACAAGAATTTGCCGCAGAGTTTCTTCTTAATGCTGTTAAAAGAGGAAGAAAATATAATTTAGCCTTAACAACTATAACCCAAGATGTAGAAGATTTTATTTCTTCTCCTTTTGGAAGACCAATTATAACTAATTCAGCATTAACTTTCTTAATGAGACAATCTCAAGCAACTATTGAATTATGCGATCAAGTCTTTGTTTTATCAGAAGGAGAAAAACAGTTTTTAACCCAAGCTCAAAGAGGGCAAGGACTTCTTTTTGTTCAAAACAAAAAAATCCCTATTTTTATACTAGCCTCATATGCAGAAGATCAAATTATAAGAACAAGGCCCGAACAATTAATGGCATTAAAAATAGCAAAAGAATCATTTAAAAACAAATGAAAAAAAAACATATCTTAAAAATAATTTTACTATTTTTAATTTTTACGAATCTTGCTTTGGCTCAAAATTATTATCCATATATTAGTGTTTTAAAAGTACCAAACAACAAATTA
>JAPYXA010000038.1 GCA_028276075.1 Minisyncoccota bacterium | reverse complement strand
ATGTTTTATATTTTCTTTTTTTCATATTAATTTTTCTCTATTGCTCTTAATTTTGCCGACCTTGCTTTGGGGTTCTTTTTAATTTCCTCGACCGTAGGTTTAATTACTCTTTTTGTAATAATTCTTCCAGATTGTTTCTTTAAAAGTTTAAAAACATTTTTGATAATCTTATCTTCTAATCCATTAAAACTTAAAACAACAATTTTTCCACCATTATCTAAAACATCATAAGCTTCTTTTAACCCCTTCTCTAAATTTCCTAATTCATCATTAATAAAACTTCTTAAAGCCATAAAAACCAAAGTTGCTGGGTGAATTTTTCTTCTTGTTTTTTTAACTTGAGCAATAATCTCTGAAAGCTGTTTTGATGTTTCTATTCTTTTATTTTTTCTTCTGTCAATAATTATTTGGGCTATCTTTTCTGCTTCTTTTTCTTCTCCGTAATTTTTAAAAATTTCAACCAATTCTTTATATGAAAAATAATTTATAATCTCAAAAGCTGTAATTTTAATATTAGGATTTATCCTCATATCTAAAAATTCATCATTTTTGAAAGAAAAACCTCTTTTTGATTCTTGATAATGCCAATTAGAAATTCCTAAATCAAAAACTACTCCTTTTATTTGACTAAAACCCTCTTCTTTGACCACTTTTTTTAAATTCTTGAAATTTTGATTAACCAACTTTATTCTTTTTTCCATTTTTATTTTCTTTATTGTTTTAACTCCAAGGTTGTAAAGTTCAGGATCCCATTCAAAGGCTAAAATTTTTCCGGATGGATGGGTATATTTTAAAATTTCAAAACTAACAGAACCTAATCCAAAAGTCGCATCTATAAAATTTTCATTTTCCTTAGGAGATAAAATTTCAATTATTTCTTTCAATAAAACAGGTTTATGCATTAAATACCCAGTTCTCCCAAATTCTCCGCTATTTCTTGAGATTGCTGTTCACTCTGTCTTTGATACTCATTCCAAATATTTTCATCCCAGACTTCCATCCTTGAATATAAACCAATTACTACAACCTTTTTGTCTAAAGAAGCGTACTTTCTTAAATATTCGGGTATTAATATTCGACCTTGGTTATCTATTGAAGTTTCATAAGCACCAGCTAACATCAATCTAGTAAAAGCCCTGGAATTTGATTTGCTTAATGGCAGTTTTAAAATTTTCTCTACCACTTTCTCCCACTCATCTTTCGGAAAAACAAAAATACAATTCTCTAAGCCTTTTGTTACAATAGCTTCCATTGAAAATCGAGATCTAAATTTAGAAGGAATCATTAATCTTCCTTTTTGATCTATGTTATAATGAAATTCTCCTATTAGCATTATTTTTAATATTTTTAATGATTTTACATTTTCCACATTTTCCACATATTTTTCCACATATCACCACTTTTAACCACTTTAATTTAAATTTATAACACTATTTCAAAATATAAAAAAAATAGGCCCTTTTAAAAGGCCTTATTTTAATTATCAAAAAATATCTATTCCACAGGATTTTCACAAAACAAAATTAATCTTTTAAAATTAGATATCAAAATTATTATTATTAAAAAATTTAAAGCATAGAGATTAATATCTAGTTAAAAAATTTTTTTAAGAAGATTGAAACATTATTAGGAAAGATTTAAAATAAAAAATTTAAGAAAAAAAAATTAAACAAAAAATGATTAGCCCCAGGATTTTATTCCTGGGGCTAATCAGAAGGGCTTACTTATTTTTTTCCACCCTTCTTTTTTCCACCTTTCTTTTTGCTAGCCATCTCTCAATTAATTCTTTTCAATGTGGGGCCGACCAAACCCCTTTTTTCAAACTTAAATTAAGAATACTAACTAATTTAAATTTTAACATTATTTTTTTTATCTTGTCAATATTTTTTTGTGGAAAACTTAAAAAAATTTTAAGATAAGAAAAAAATTAAGAAATAAATTTAGTAGAAATAATTTTTATTTCAACTTCTGGAACAATTTCAAATTTATCTTCTAAAGTTTTTTTTGTAAAGTCAATTAAATTAAAAACATCTTCAAATGTTGCTTTTGAAAGATTAATAATAAAATTTGAATGCTTAGTAGAAATCTGGGCATCTCCAATTCTTTTGCCTGCAAGTCCTGCTTCTGAAATTAAAAAAGCAATAGGAATGACAGGAAAAGGATCGTTTTTAACTTTATTCATTTCAATTGCAAAATCTTTTAATTTTTCAGGTGCTTTTTCCAAAGGATAATTTTTAAAAATACTGCCAGCGTTTGGGTATTCAATTGGATGCTTTTCTTTTCTGTATTCAATTTTTTCTTCTACTATTTTTTTTAATTCATCTTTATTAAAATTTGTCTTAAAAGAAAGCAAACATGAAAGAATAAACCAATTTTTATTTTTTCTAAAAAAAGAATCCCTATAATAAAAATCACATTTATCCTTACTAAATTTTTTAATATCTCCATTTTCTAAATTAAAAGCTTTAACTTCTAAAACTAAATTTTTAAATTCTCCACCAAAACAACCAACACTACCCTCTACTGCCCCACCTACTGTACCAGGCAATCCCCCTGCCCACTCTAAACCTTGATATCCTTTCTCTATTGTTAAATTAAGTAAATCACTAACTAAAACACCAGAGGAAACCTCTATTATTCCACTTTCAATTTCTTTTATGTATTTGATTGAATTTTTAACAACTACTCCTTTAAAATCATCCATTAATATATTTGTTCCTCCTCCTAAAATAAAAATTGGAAGCCTTTTGTTCTTTTGCCATAAATAAAATTTATATAAATCTTCCTCTTTTTCAATCTCAATAAAATAATCAGCTTTTCCCCCTATTTTAAAATTAGTTAAATTAGCCAAATCTTTGTCCTGAATTATCTCCATTTTAAATTAAATATTTTTAACCTCTTTTTCATATTTTCTCCAAGACTCGGCAACTTCTGGATATTTTTCATCAAGTTTATTTAAAATTAAATTTCTTAAAGAAAGAGTATCTACAGTTTCTAAATCATATATTGAATTCATTACATATTCTGCTAATTCTTCAATAATTTCAAAAACTTTATCATCAGAATGGCCAGCCTCTCTCGCAGCTTTTTCTATTGACCTTTTTAATTTATCTATCTGAAACTCTTCTTTGAAGTTATTTTTCTTTTGGACCTGTTTAACCATTTTTAAAAAATTTTATTAATTATCGACTCAAGTTTAAAAAATATTAACCGATAAATTTCTTTCATACCTAATTATATATCCAACAGTTAGATATAGGAAAATCTTCTAATTGATCATAAACCTAAAATTTTTTAATTTTTCAAACCCATATTAAAAAAGGATTTTTAAAACAAATATTCTTTTTTCTAATGTATCTAAATCTTTTTTTTATAGGTTTAAAATAATCCAGAAAATATTGACAAGCAAAAAAGAAAAATTTGCAAACCCAAAACATCTAAACTTTTATCTGTTTTCTTTAAAGGTCTCTTAAAATAACAAGTTAAATCTATTTTTTGAAGAACTAAAACAAAACTAAAAAAAGAAAAATCAAAAATCAAAGATAGAAAATAAATTTGTAAATGTCTTTAAGCACAAAAGTTTTAACTAAAATTTAATTCTGCTAATTTTAAATTATATTACAAGCACTGCTATTTCTCTGAAAGAAACATTAAACTTTCTAAATGAGGAGTATTTGGATAAAAATCAAATCCAAAAATTTTATTTATCTTATAATTCTCTTTAAGAAATGAATAATCTCTTGCTTGACTAATAGGATTACAGGAAAGATAAAAAATAATATGAGGTTTAGTCTTTAAAATTAAATTTAAAACTTTTTTAGAAAGACCTGAACGTGGAGGATCTAAAATTAAAAGATCTGTTTTTTCTAAAAAAATTTCCGGAATTTTTTCTGTTTGCAAATTTATAGCTTTAAAATTATTAACTCCGTTTATCTTAGCATTTATTTTTGAATATTTGGCTGCTTTCTTGTTGCTTTCTACGCAAATTATTTTTTTGGCTTTATCCCTAAGACAAATCCCTATTACTCCGACTCCAGAATAAAGATCAACTACTTTATTTACATCATCAACATTTTCTTTCATTATTTCTAAAACCTTATTAAATAAAAAAACATTATTTTGGAAAAAAGAATCATAAGGATACCTAAATTCAAATTCCAATATTTTCTCTTTTAAGAATTCTCTGCCTGAAGAAAACAGGATCTCATCATAACTAGCAGCAGGAGTTTTAGGATTAGATAAGGCCAAAGTAAAACCAATTAAATTTTCATCTTCAAACTCCAAAAAATCTTTTTTAGTAATTAAAAACGATAAATGATAATCATTATAATTTATACTTCTTCTTACAATAAGATATTTTGGATTTTTAAAATTTAATTTATTTATTTTGTTTAAAAACTTTAAAGACAATTGATTGCTTATTTTGTCTATTAAAGCACATCCGTTTTTTAAAATTATTTTACTAAAAGGATTGCCTCTTTTATGAAAAGCTAAATATAAATCATCATTTTTTAAAAAAGAAAATTCAATTTTTGTCCGATATTCGAAGATTAAAGGAGAATGAAAAAAATCTACTAATTCGATTTCTTCTTTAGCAAAAGTTTTATAAATTTCATAAAGTAAATTCTTTTTTAGCTCAATTTGATAATTATAGTCAAAAACTTGCCATGGTGAACAAGAAAGATAATGATCTTCTAAAGGATCTATTCTAAACGGAGATTTTTCTAAAATTTCAACTATTTCTCCCTCGTAATATTTTTTTCTATTTTTTAAAACTCTAAGTTTTACTTTTTCTCCAGGTAAAGCTCCGTAAACAAAAACAATTTTATTTTTATATTTACCAATACTTATACCATTATGTCCAATTTTTTCAATGAAAACAATTATTTCATTATCTAACATTTTTAGAATATATTATATTATCTTATAATTTAAATTATTAAATTATAAACCTAAATTTGAAACTCCGCTAATTAACCTAAATGTCAACTTCAAATTTTAATTCTTATGATTTTATAAGAAAGAAATTTAAAGACGACAAAAAATTTTGGGAATCTGCTGAAAAATCTTTGGAAAGAGAACTTTTCAAAAAAAAAGAAAAAAATAAAAAATCTGGTGATTATAAAAAAAGTACAATAGAAGCTTATTTTCGAAGATTATCTGAAATTTTTGAAAAAGGAGATTCATCTTTAAAGGAAATAAAA
>JAPYXA010000051.1 GCA_028276075.1 Minisyncoccota bacterium | reverse complement strand
CTTTTTAGTAAATTCATTATAAAGAAAGAAAATATACCAAAAGACTATATCCAAAAAGAAGTAAATAATCTTAAAAATATTTATCCACAGGAGCCAGAAGACAAACTGAAGGAAAAAGTAATAGATAGAATAATCCAAGAACAAAAAGAAAGTTTAGAAATTTGGATAGAATATCTTGGTTCAAATATTCAACATTATCCCAAAGAATTATTATATTGGATATTCACTCAGGTTCTAAAATTAGGAAGTTATAATTATCAAAAAAATATTTTTAATCAAAGAACCCCAAACACTATTTCTCCTTTTCCTCCTTGCAATCCTCAGGCATTGGGAATTGTCATTGAACAACTTTATAGAAAATTTTCAAATCGTCCTCCAAATTTGATTTTGCCACCATATCAAAGAAATATTTTTCTAGAGAAATTACAAAAAGAAAATTTCAATAAACTTTATTATTGGGCACTCGAATATGTTAAGTCACTAAAAAATGACAAAGAAAGATTTTTTATAACTTCTGGAGAGTGGAAGCTTTTCTCTGTTCAAGACCACATCGATAATTCATATCTTTTTAACGAAACCAAAAATGAATTAGTCAAAGCTTTAAAAGAATTTAACACTGGTTGGTGTATAGACCAAGAAAATACTGCGATAGATTATTTAGCAAGCAACAATATTTTAATTTACTTTTCAAAAGACGATAAAGGAGAAGCAACTATCCCAAGAGTGGCAATAATTTATAGCTCTCCTTCTTCGTCTGCAATTTCTGATGAAAGCATAATTTATGAAATTAGAGGAGTAGCAGAAAATCAAAATTTAGACCCTTATATATCAGAAGTTGTAGAAAAAAAACTTCAGGAGTTTCCAGAAAAAACAAGACAAAAATATCAAAAAATTTTAGAAGACATAAAAAAACTTAATGAAATCTATTTTAAATTTTTAAATAATCAAGAATTATCAAAAGAAGAATTAAGGTTTATTTACCAGATTGATAAAAAAATAGGTTATTTTGGATATTATCCAGATCCAAGGATTGAAGAAATAATTTCGACTAGAGATCAAAAAAAAGATTTAGCTAAGGTTTTTGGTTGTAGTCCGGAAGAAATCGCCTTAACTAGTAGCGAAGCTTTAAAGGGTAAATCTTTAATATATGTTGGAAATTTAGATTTAACAGATAAAATTATTTTAGAAAATGTAATGCTTCCGACTTATTTATATGGAGATCTTCTATTAAACAATTTAGTAAGCGCAACAAATTTAATTTTACCTAAAATTGTAAAGGGGGACGTAAATCTTTTTAAGCTTAAAGACATAAAGGGTGTTACTTTGCCAAAAAAAGTCTACGGATCTTTATATTTAGATTTTATAGAATCTTTTGAAGGATTAATTCTTCCAGATATTATAGAAGGCAACCTTTTTCTTATAAGTATTCAAAAAATTAAAGATTTTACATTCCCGTCTAAAATTGGTGGGAATCTAAACCTAAGAGGGCTAAAAGAAGCAGAAAATGTTAAATTTCCAGAAGCAATAGAAGGATCATTAAACTTATCTAGTTTAGAAAAAGTAGAAAATGTTTATTTACCATCTAGGATTAAAGAAACGCTAAATTTATCTTCTATCACAAATTTAAATGGCTTAATCTTCCCTACAAATTTGGAAATAGGGAAAATTATCTTTAAAGCTTTATCAGATCAAGAAATAGAACAATTTAGATTAAAATATCCTTATTTAAAAATTGAAAAAATTAAAGAAAATAATTAATTTTTATACTTTAGAAACCCATTTATTTCCTCTTATATAAAATCTCCATAATAGCTCAGAATGTTCTTGAGCATACTCAATTCCTATTCTTTTTGATTTAATTATCTCAGAAGAACTTATTTTCTTTCCATTTGAAATCCATATTCTCTTGCTTTGACAAAGATCTTCTGCCCAAAAAGAATTATCTAATTTAAGAAATCTACAAAGCTTACCAGGACCATTAGATATATTTAAATTCAGTTTTTTTAAATTAGAAATCGGTTCTAAACTTCTTATTAAAACACATTCTGGATAACCTTCTTTATAAGTTGTAATATTAAACTGATAATAAATTCCATAAACAAGATATATATAAATATGCCCTCCTTTTAAATATTCCGCTAAATTTCTTTTAGTTACTTTAGCATGTTTTAGTTTTAAAATTCTTTTTAAAAAATTTTCTTTGTCTTGAATATGATTTTTTATTTTTGACCAATTTCTAAAAAGAACCTTTTTCTTTTGACCTGTGGGTTGTTCTTTAGCATAATAAGCATGAGAAGCTTTATCTTTTGGCCCAATATAAGCTTCTGTTTCAACTATTTTGCCAATTATTAAATTCCCTTTATAACTTCTAACAACGTATTGGCCCAAAAGATCTTTTGCAACTTTTAATGTTGGCTGAAGAAAAAAATCTCTTTTAATCCTCATATTAAATGTGTATTCTACTTGATTTAGCTATCTTTAAAGCTTTATTGAAAATTTTTATCGTCTCATCATATGTCTGACGATCAACAAAATAAGGAGTTCCATCTTTTCCACCATGAGCAAAAGTATATCTTGCAGGATCCTCAAAAGATGGTTTGGCACCATAAATTACCTCTGAAACCAAAGATAAGGCTCTTATTGTTCTTGGCCCCATTCCTTCAATAAGCAAAAGTTCCTCTATTGTTTTTGGCGCAATGAATCTTGCTTTTTCAACTGTTTTTGTTAATCTTTTTAAATCAAACTTCTCTTCAACCACTGGATGCCATGAAAACTCAATATTTGGGACAAATAAATTTTTTTCAGACTTATTTGAATTTAAAATTAAAACTTTTTTAATTTCTTGGACAATTTTATTTTCCTCATTTAAAACTTTTATCATTCCTTCTTTATTTTTTCTACTTTCTTTAGAGGTTAAATTTAAAACTTTTTTAAAAAATATTTCTGAAACAATTCCTGAATGAGGCTCTTCTGTTAATTTTTCACTGCTATACCAATGATATCTCCTTGCTAATCCCTTTAAAGTATTCATTCCTTGTTGAATAACTGCCCAATTTCCCTTCTCTGTCAAAATAAAAGAATGATGATAAAGATTAAATCCATCCTGAATTAAAGAGTTATCAACTTTGGCAACTAATTTTGAAATTTTGGAATACTTTACTGCGTTTATATTAATTTTCTCTGCTAAAAGTAAAATTTCCTCAGGCGTTTTTCTTGAAGTTTTCCCTTTGCCTCCAGCGATATATATTCCCAAATTTCTCTCTTTAAAAAATTCTTTTAAAGCAGCAGTTAAAACTACTGTAAGTCCAGATGAATTCCAATCAAAAGCCAAAAGAGACCCAAGTGTTTGAAACCAAACAGGATGAGAAATTCTTTTTAAAAATTCATCTACTCCAAATTCTTCAATAATAATTTCAGACATAATTCCGCCTAAGGTTTTTATTCTTTCAAAAAGCCATTTAGGACATTTACCATAATCAAGAGTAATTGTTGCTGTTCCAGTTTTCATATTTAATATTATAAAATCATATTTTAAATATAAAAAGCAATTTAAAAATTGTTTAAGACTTTAAAATACAATTTTAAAAATTTAATGCTAAAAATTAAATCCCTTTAATATAACATACCAGTTCTAATAAAAAATTATTTATAATTTAGCACGGAAATTTATAAATAACATATAGAATAAGAAAATTAAAACAAATATTAATATCAACCTTTAAAAATTTTAAAAATAAGAGTTAAAAAAAAATTGTCCAGGGGGAGGGATTCGAACCCCCGCAGCCACAAAGGGCGCCTGGTCTACAGCCAGGTGCAATTGTCCGCTCTGCCACCCCTGGAGATAAAGTAATTAATTTTTGTTATTATTAAAATTATATCATAAAATATCTTTAAATGGGCGTATAGCTCAGCGGTAGAGCGTCTCGTTCACAGCGAGAAGGTCGGAGGTTCGATTCCTCCTGCGCCCACCAAAACAGGAAAAGTCAAATTTTTCGCACGGGAAAGCTTGGGCGGGTAAAAAGAA
>JAPYXA010000080.1 GCA_028276075.1 Minisyncoccota bacterium | reverse complement strand
TACCAAAAATGATTTATTAAAACTATATCCTCAAATAAAAGAAGAAAAAGTCCATGTTATTTATCCAGGAGTAGGGGAGCATTTTAGAAAAATAGAAGATAAAAAAGCAATTGAAAAAGTAATAAACAAGTATTTAAAACGTTTCACGTTTAACGTTTCACGTTATATGTTATACGTTGGCGCCATCGAACCCCGAAAAAACCTTGATGTGGCAATCAAAGTCTTTCATAAACTCCTTAATACTAAATACTTGCTACTTGATACTAAATTTTTAATAATAGGAAGGGCTGGTTGGAAAAATGAAAAAATCTTTCAATTAGTTAAAGACTTAAAAATAGAAGATAAAGTGATATTTTTAGGCTATGTTGAAGATAAAGATTTACCTTATTTTTACAGTGGTGCTTTATTAACTTTTTATCTATCATCATATGAGGGCTTTGGTCTTCCACCTTTGGAATCATTAGCTTGTGGGACACCAGTTATTGCCGGAGATAATTCCTCAATGAAGGAAACATTACCAAAAGAATTTTTAGTTAATGAGAAAGATAAAGAAGAGATTTATAAAAAAGTGATTGAAATTTTGAAACTTAAAAAATTAGCAAAAATTAAAAAAGATTTTAGTTGGAGAAGTTATGTAATAAAATTCTTAGAATATCTTTTATTTAAAGGTTCTAAATAACTTTTATGCATCATAACTATATGATATCCTTTTTCTTCTAAATTCTTTAGGAATGTTTCAAGTTTATCTGCTAAATTTTCATTAATATATTTAAATTCATTGTTTTTAGGAACTTGGTGATTAAAAAACGCAGGATGTTTTTTAATAATATCTCTTATATAGTTATCATAACTAGCGCTTTTAGCATGCTTCCAAAATAATTTATCTTCTTTTTTTCTACCATCAAAACCAAACAAAAAAATATTTTTACTTAAAGTGGCTGCTAAAGGCAACAATACCATTGTTAAAACATTTCCCTGGTTTGGAAAAAAATAATTATTAATTAAATCATTATTAAAATCAATATTATTTTTCATAGAAATACCTATCAATCTATCTTTATAATCGAAAAAATATCTTATGGCAACAGGGTAAAAAATATTTCCAAATACGAATTTAAAATCCTTATTTTCTTTAAGACGTTTTTTTAAATCTTCTCTAAATTTATTTGCGTATAAATTATTATCAAAATGAAAAATAGCATCAGTGGCAACTAAAAAATCTGGTTTAATTTTATTAAATAAATTTTTATTTTTAACAATAGTATTACAAGCAATTGTATAACCATCAGAAAAATCGTAATTAAATGCTTTATCTAAAGATGGGCCTGTACCAAAAATGTATACTTTATTTTTATTTTTTCTTTTAAATAAAAAATCAACATATTGTAAAAAAATTCTTCTTCCATTTTCTATAAGTTCATTTACATAATCTAATTCTAAATCACTCATTAATCTAAACCATTCCCAACCTTCAAAAGGATTATTTTCAAAATCTACATTGTAAGAATTAAAGTAATATAAAGAGTGATATTTATTTAAATAAGATAAATCTACATTATTATCAATTAACAAAGGAAATCTTAAATGTCTTGGCAATAAGCTATATTCTCTAATAATTCTTATTTTATAATTTGGTAAAAAAAACTTAGCTCTCTTTATTATTTCTTTTTCTTTTTTATTAGCTTTTTTTCTTAAGGACAAATAATAGATAACTCCTATATTGCTGATAATCTGTCTAAAAATAGAATTTATTTCATTTAGTTTATTTTCCAAAAAAATGATTTTATTATACAAATTAATATTCTCTTTTTCTTTTTTTTTAAAGAAATTAAACATATTTTTTAAAGTTTTCCATTAATAACTTTACTAAAATAAATTCATCATAATTATCAATATCAATAGATTCAATGAGACTAATCTTGAAAAAAAATGGTTTTTTACCAATTCTATTATTATTTTCTCCAAAAGATTTTTTACTAAAAATATATAAATTTGAATTCTCTTCAAATACGGGTTTAAGATATTGGGTGTCTATCAATTTTTTTGGATTATGATTTATAGGTTTAAAATTAAAATCATAAAATCTTTTTTTATATTCAGTAACAGAAAATAAGCTATCATAACCTTGTTTTATTTTATCAAAATATGTATTTATAGCTGATATTATAGTTTTTTCGGTTACTAATGGGTTAGTAACATGTGTTTGTAAAATATGCTCTTCTTTAATGAATTTTAGATCAAAATTAATAATTTCATTCATAGAAATACCTTTCTTAATCAAAGATTGATCTCTTTTTATTAAAAAAATCTTTTTTTTGTTTTTGTAAAAATTAAATATTTTTTCACTATCTGTATCAATATAAATTGAATTTATTAAATTTATTTTGAAAAGCTTATTTATCATCCAATAATGTAAAGGTTTTTTATTAATTATTTTAAAATTTTTATTTTTAATCCTTTCACTTTTTTCCTTTATTGGTATAAAAACTCCTATTTTATTAATTCCCATATAATTATTTTACTAAAAAAAATAAAGTATCTAACCCCCACCAATCCCGGCAGTTGGTGATATTTTTTATAAATTTTTATTGCCTCTTTTATTATCCCTTTTGGGTTATCAGCCAACAAATAAGCATAGTTAAAAACCGCCTCATCAGAAACTTTTCCATAATTTTTTTTCAAAACCTTCAAAATTTCCTCAAAAACTTTTATCTTATCTTTACTAGTTTTGGTATCTTTGTGAAGTCGAGTTGCGGCTAAAACCTTATCAATGAAATAAAAGTGATATTTTTTTGTCACCCTTATCCAGTAATCATAG
>JAPYXA010000079.1 GCA_028276075.1 Minisyncoccota bacterium | reverse complement strand
GTGGTTAGCGAGGAGGAGCTTCTCATCCGAGCCCTGCTTTATGCCAATCCCATTGACCTATTAAAAGCCTTTCCGAAGGAGAAATTAAAAGAGGTCTTTTTAAACAACCTTCATCGCTTTGATAAGAAAAATTTAAACTTCTGGAAGATAATTTTGGAGATAGACGAAGATGAGTTTAACAGACACGCAGAAAAGAACTTTAGACTTGCTAATAAAATCTTCAGCGAGTAAAGGATGGAGAAACTTTTTGTGAGAGAGAATCTTAAAAATTGAGTAAAGGAGGTGGAAAAAGATGAGTGTTTTTATCACGAATGAAGGGTTAAAGAATTTTGAAGAAAGACTAAAGGTGTTGATAAAAAATAGTAAAGAATTAAAGTTTCTTGTTGGGTTTTTCTATTTTTCAGGTATAAATGAGTTATATAAGACACTGAAAGAAATGTATAACAACAATGAATTAGAAACAGAGCATATAAAAATACTTGTTGGCTTATATGTAGATGCAGATAATTATGGGATTTATGAGGTAGCTAAAAAGAAACCATATTTACAAGAATACAGCATGGAAATAATAAAACAAACCTTTTTTGAATCTATCAAAAATGCTATTAATTCAAATGAGATGGATAATAAGGATTTTTATGAACAGGTGGATTTTTTCATCAAGCTATTAGAAGAAGAAAAGTTAGTTATTAGAAAAACAAAGGAACCTAACCATGCTAAGTTGTATCTTTTTAAGTTAAAAAATAATGAAATTTTACCTAATCTTTTCATAACAGGAAGTAGCAATCTTACAAAGGCTGGTTTAATATCTCAAAATGAGTTTAATGTAGAAATTAAAGATTTTGGTTTTAGAGAGGCTGAAGCATATTTTGACATGCTATGGAATAGTGCTGTCGAATTATCTAAAGATGATATTACAAAATTGGTAAATATTATTAGGAATGAAACCCAAATAAAGAAAATAAGTCCTTTTACAGCTTATGTTTATCTACTAAAATCTTATTTAGAAATGCATCAAGGAAAGGATTTAACAAAGAAGGATTTAATAGAGAGGCTTAAAGAACTTATGGAAAAAGCTGGTTATAAACCATATTCTTATCAACTAACTGCTGTTTCTCAGGCTGTATCAAACTGTGAGGCACATAATGGAACTATTCTTGCCGATGTTGTTGGTTTAGGAAAGACTGTTATAGCCTGTCTAACCGCTTATGTGCTTGGAAAAAGAGGGATAGTAATCTGCCCACCACATTTAATAGGGGATGATGCCAAGTTATCAGGATGGAAGAAGTATCTTGAAGATTTTGGGCTTTCCGATTGGAAGTTTTTTCTGTGGGTAAACTTAAGGAAGCATTAAGTTTTGTTAAAAATAAAGAAGATATAGAAGTAGTCATCGTTGATGAAGCTCACAGGTTTAGGAATGAAAGGACGCAAAGCTACTATTATCTAAGCGAAATTTGTAGGGGTAGAAAGGTAATCTTACTTACAGCAACACCCTTTAACAACCGACCAGCTGATTTGTTTGCCCTCTTAAAGCTTTTTAGTATACCTAAAAAATCATCAATTGTTCTTGATGAGGACCTTGAAAGTAGATTTTGGCAGTATGAAATAATTTTTAAAAAACTTTCATACATTAAGAATGACCATAATTCGTATGATATTAAGAAAAGGAAACGAGCAGAGAAATATTATAAAGAAATATTTGGCAGTAAAACTATTGACCTAAGAAGAGTTAATGAAAAAGCTAAAGAGATCGCAAAGGAAATAAAATCAATCCTTGAGCCGGTAGTTATAAGAAGAAATCGCTTAGACCTGAGACACTTTAAAGAGAAAATAGACCTTCCTGAAGTAAAAGACCCGATAGAGTGGTTCTACGAATTAACACCTGAGCAGTTAGAATTTTACGATGAAGTTATCCAAACTTTTGCTCCTTTTGATGGAACTTCAAAGACCTTTTCTGGTGCTATCTATTTTCCAATAAAGTATGAGAAGGGAATAGAAGACTATATAGATGAAATCGGTTTTTATTTAGAAGGACTCAAAAATATCACTCCTGAAGAAAGTTTTCTTTATCAAAGCCAAAGAAACCTCTATGATTTCATGAGACGACTTCTTGTAAAAAGATTTGAAAGTAGCTTTGGTGCTTTTTATGAAAGTTTGCAAAGGTTTAAACAAATACATGAAAAGGCTTTAAAATTCATTGATAGAACTGGTAAGTTTATTTTGGATAGAAAGCTTTTAGAAAAGATAGCCGAGGCAGATGATGAAACCATGGAAGCAGCACTTGCCGAGTATGAAAAAAGTTTAGAAGAAGGAAAGATTAACAAAAAATATCATAAAATCTATGAAGTAAATAACTTTAAACAAAAAAAAGAATTTATTATCCATATTAAAAACGACATTAGCCTTTTTGAACATTTGATGAAAAGATTGGAAGAAGTAGGATTAACGGAATACGACCCAAAGGTTGAGCGTTTAATATTTGGATTAAAAGAATACTTAGCTCAGAACAGAAAGGTGGTTATTTTTACGGAATATATTGATACCGCTAAGCATTTGGCAGAATATTTAAAGAGGGAGTTTGAGGATAATTTACTCGTAGCTATTGGGAACCTCAGTGAACGCACTTTAGAGGATCTTTACAAAAACTTTGATGCTCAATATAAGGAGCAGGATGATAGGTATAAAATCTTGCTTACAACTGATAAACTTTCGGAGGGAATAAATTTAAACCGAGCTGGTGTTGTGATAAATTATGATATACCATGGAACCCTGTTAGGGTAATTCAGAGGGTTGGGCGTATAAACCGCATAGGGAAAAAGGTCTATGATGAAATCTACATTG
>JAPYXA010000078.1 GCA_028276075.1 Minisyncoccota bacterium | reverse complement strand
AATAAAAATTGGAGATACTGAAACCGCAAACGCACTAATTATTGTTCCAATAGCTAAAAGTATCCAAACATAAGGAATAAGGTTAAAGATTAGATTGTTAAAGCCAGAAACTTTTGTTGAAACATCTGATACTTCTTGACTAATGTTTAAAATTGGGAATACATTCTCACCAATTTTTGAGAATGAATAATAAACTGCACCAATTCCTATTAGTAAAAATACGAAAAATATTCCTACAAATATCATATCTGCTATGCTTCCTTTCATATTTGCTTTTAGAAAACCTATTAAAAAAGTTTTGTTTCAAAAAAGAAAAAAAGGAAAGGCAAAGGATTTAGGCAGTACCACCGCCACCTCCTCTGAAGTAATAGAGCAATCCTATAATCAAAGCTAGTATTACTGTCATTAATATTACTGTTCCTATTGGAGACAAGAATGAAGCTACTAGTCCATAGAAGCTGAATAATGTGTTAAAGATGTTTGTTATTGTACTGTCGCTAGAGTTCAAAGATGTTTGGAATGTTTTTGTCATATAGGTAAGCATTACTAGTGAGATACCAACCACTGCCAGTGTTATTACTGCTGGAAGGATTTGATTTACTCCTTTATGCTTCCTTCTTAACCATTCGAACATCGTTTTCACCTATTTGTAATTAAGGTTTGATGGATATTTATTGAATTTGTAACATTTTACAAGTGTAAAGTTTTAAGGAAAAAATTTACAAATGTAAAGCTACTTTATAGTTAAAGACATAGTGTAGTTTCCTTTAATCATAGCTACAGTTTCTGCAAGATTTTTTGTCGTGTCTGCCAAATCTTTTGCTGTTGTCATTAATTCGTTAAGTTTTCCTAAACCTACAATTAAACCCATTATCAAAATCATTCCGAAAACTACTAGAATTAAAATGTTGCCATACTTTTCGAAAAATGTTTTTTCACCAGCCAAAGCTTCTTCTATTTGTTGATTTGTAGTATTGCCAATAACTAAATTATCTTTTATGTTTTGATAAAATGAAGCTACTTTTTCAAGTAATGTGTTAGCTTTTTGCTTTTCTATTTCTTCTTTATCTGCAAAATATTCATAGCTAGATGGAATAGGTTTTATCAATCTCACATCGTTTGCTCTTTTCAAAAGCAGGAAAACAGGTTTTCCTTTCTCATTAATTGCATACTCTAAATTGTATGGTATAGAAATCATTAAATCAAGGTTTATAAGGTAATTCCTATCTGGATAATAGTAAAGCTTTACGAAATCTATTGTTTTCTTATCACCATCAATAACTATTGCACTAAAGGTTTTCAATTTGAAAAGTTTGCTAAAAAATGGAATTTTCGCAAATTTCACTTTCTTTTCATACTTATCTTTAAATTCTTGCAGAAATAGTTTTGATTGCTCTGTATCTAAATTCTCAGTAAAAACTCTGTTTATTTCTTCTTCTTTTAGCTCAGCAGGAATGAAGTAAATGTTATCTAAAGTATTTAGCAAAACATATCTGTTGCCTTTTTTGTCTATGTAATAATAAGTTGATGGAAATGTTGGTAAAATTCTTTTTTTCTTTTTAAGCTTAAGATAATCTATACCGATTTTTTGATTGTAAAATCTCTGAATGATATCCTTCTCTATCTGAACTCCTGTTTTTGTCCATAACATTATTATTGCATAGTTTTTACTCATACCATCACTTCTTTAAAGGAATATTTAAACCAGAAGTTTCTTCTTTTGCTTCTGCTCTGGTCTCTACTCTTATTATTTTTCCACGATAAGCTCTCTCACCACCACCAACACTTTTCATACATAGCTGATAAAACAACTTTGCAAATGTCGTGCCGACAAAAGGTATTTGATGCCTTTCTAAACCATAATATTCTGGATTTATGCTAATCATTTTAACAAGATTTTTTGCTACTTTTAAAGCTAGTTTTCTCATAATTTCTTCTCTAGTATCACTCAAGCTAGTAATTTTGTTTTCTGTTGCTATTGCAAACCTTATTGCTTCTAAAAAGTTTTCATTACCAATTTTAATTTTTCTAAAATACTCAAGTATGTCTTCAATATCTAGCTCCCAAGTTTGTAAAGAAGTTATGTCTTCTCTAGGTTGCTCTTCATAATAAAGTTCTGCCATATATCAATTTGCTTATGATAGCTTTATATTTCGTTTGAAAAATTAAAAAGAAAGGAAAAAAACAATTCCTTTTTTGCGTTTTATTGGGTATTGCCTTTGCAAAGCTCTTAAGTTTCTTCTTATTGCCTGTTCTGAAATTCCTAACATCTGTGATAATTCCTTAACACTTATAACCTTCTGACGCTCAAGGATTTTCAAAATATCTCCTTGAGCCAATCATATCACCTTTTGAATTTTCAACTTTAGTAAATAGAAATGCTTTTCGCATAGGTAAAGTGTATTGTGCTTTAAAGGAATTATGAATTGTCTGGAATGTCTGAATTCACCGCAGTAATCACAAAATCCTAGCTCTCTTTTTCTAACTCTTCTCACTTTTATTGATATTGGATTTTTTGACATATCAATCACTTCTTTTCTGTTTTTTTCATATCTTCAAATTCAACGACATCGAAAGTCCCATACCAGCCACCCTTCTGCGGTCTGTATTTGGGAGTAATCATATGCCGTTAGCCAATCAACTTTTGTCCTAGGATAAAGTTCTGGAATGGTTTTTATTTCATCAATTTGTAATATTTTTTCGTTCATTCTACTTCGCCTTCGAAAACTTCATAGTTCGATGGATTGTGAAGTAAAGGACATCTCCAGAATTCTAAAACTTTCTTCTTTTCGCTTATTGTGTATGAATTAAGGTATGCTCTCCACCCACATTTCCTGCAAACTATTGTTATGCCTTTCTTTTTTGCTATGTCTGTATCA
>JAPYXA010000077.1 GCA_028276075.1 Minisyncoccota bacterium | reverse complement strand
GTAAATTATCCACAATCCCGCCCATTTATACCTGTATTTCTCAATATCTCTACCTCTTAAAACTGGCTTAATAATTTCTTCTGTTCTCTTTCTTTCCTCTTCATCTTTACAATTCGCCAAAATTTTGTTTCTTGTTTCAGTGTCTATGATAAAAGCATCATTGTAGCCTGTTAAAACTCCTCTGTAAATCTTAACATCCCAATCTTTTAAAGGTTTGCCTATTTTTTCAATTTTTTCTTTTAAACTTAAAACACTTTCATCTCCAAGCGTCCAAACATTATCAGAAAGCTTACTTTGATACATAGTTTGCCAGTCTCCACCAGTTAAATACTTCTCTATATCCTCTACATTGCTTTTAACCTCTAAGAATTCAAAAACATGCTCATTAAATGGCTTTTGCTTTCTGAAAATCAAAATATTGGTATCCACTGTCTGCTCAAAAACTCTGTAACCACTAAAATCTACAACTTTTAAAATAGCTGTTTTCTCTTTTAAAAACTTTCTTAACTTTTCTCCATACTTAGCTCTCATCCATTTGTTGCTTGTAATGTATGCTAAAATTCCCTCTTCTCTTAACACCTGATAACCTTTTTCATAAAAATAAACATACAAATCTGCCGTTGATGTGAAAACTTCATAGTTTTGTTTTTCAAGAAGTGGTTTAAAACTTCTTATCTTTTCCTGTCTCACATACGGCGGATTGCCAATAACAATATCAAAGCCATCCACCACCCCAAACATCCACTCCGGGTCAAACCAATCAGCAGAAGCGTTTTGGTCAAATATATCAAATTTAACTATCTTTTCAGCTACTTCATTATTCCAACCATCACCAATCAAAGCATTCTTTAGCTTCTCTCTTAACTCTCTATCCTTATTCTGTAATTGAATCTTTTCAGTTCTTGATTTAATTCTAAAATATCTATGTCTTAGAAACTTTAACTCTTGCTCTAATCTTTCAATCTCCGGATTTCTTAAAGATTTTTGAATAGGCTTATCTAAACCAATCAAGGTATTTGCAGCAACGAATTTCGTTTCAAGGTTTGGAAGTGTTAAAATCCCAAAATTTGGCTTACTCTTATCTACTTTCTGGTCTAATATTAAAGAGATAAAAAATCTGAGTTTACTAATCTGTATAGCTATAGGCTGTATATCTACTCCATAGATACAGTTTTCTATCAAATAAAGTTTCCTTGCATAGTCTGGGTAGTTTATACTCTCGTCAAAGTTTTCATTGATTTCTTCTAATAGCTTTTCCCTTTCTTGTTTATCCTTTTCTGCTCTAAATACCGTATCTGCTTCCTTAGATGCTCTTTCTAATTGAATTTCTTTCCATATCTCATTTTTAGGGTCAAGCTTTTGAAGTAAAAAAACAAGTTTATGTAATATCCCCATCGGAAAAGCACCACTACCACAAGCAGGGTCTATTATCTTTACTTGGTCTATTGCTTCAATTAATTTTCTTTTCAAATCATCTGAAATATTATTTGGCTCTTCATCAGAGTAAGAAAATAAATTATCAAGTTCATTTTCTGCTTCTGGCACTTTCGTTTTCAAATACTCCCTCAAACTCTCTTCAACCATATAATCAACAATTTCCCTCGGTGTGTAATAACTACCTGTTGCCTTTCTTGCTGTCGTTGCTGTCTCCTCATCATAGCTAGCAAGAAGATTTTCAAATACCTTTCCTAAAAGCTCCGGGTCAAGTGCTATTTCTTGGTCTATTGGCGTTGCCTCATCCGTTGTAAAGTTATAACTCTTAAGGATGTTTATAAGCCCACTAACTTCTGCCTTATCACTCAAACCATACTTAGATAAATCAACAGTCTTTTCTTCACTAAAAAATAGCTCATCACTAATTTTAGCTTGTTTTTCCTCTCTTCTTGAAAATCCATCTATATAAACATTATCTTTATCCAAGCAGTCAAAAAGTCCACCATTTATAAATGGAATATCTCTAAAAAGTTCTAAAACTTTCTCAGGAGGTATTAAAAATTTGTCTTCATACCTGTAAAGACTTTTTATTCCAAAGTTTTTTCTGTTCTCTGGGAAACCTTCATTTTTTGCCCAGCCTCTTTCCTCTATAGGTCTATTTAGTGTTGCGAAAAATAAATTTTGTAAAATTGCATTGTAGTAATTATTGCCTTTACCGAAATCTTTAACGATATTCTTTAGCTCATTTTCATTAAATAAAACATCCGGAATAAGCCCTTTTTCCTTCAAAAACCAAATAAAAATTAATCTAGTCAATAACCTAATCAAATTCTGTGCGTTTCTGATTTCTCTGTCTTTTTCTGGGTCCTGAGAGTATTTATAATCTTCCGGGAATTTAACCCTATCCATAGCCCAATAATACCAGTTTTGAAGTTTTTTATAAAATTCCTTTGTTACCGGCTCAACACTAAACGCTTCCTTTATTGAACCAAAATTTGAAAAATCACAATCTTTTAACTGATTTATAAATGTCTTGTTTGGTCTATTCGGACTTACGAAAAACGTAAATCTCTTGTAATGGCTATATTCTGCTTTTGTGCCGTAGGTAGTTTTAAAAACAAACGAAAACCTAAACCTTTTTTCTTCATCGTAGAAGATGAATAATCCATAAAACCTTTGATATTTTTCTAAAAGTTTTTTAGCAACATTAAACTGCTTCTTTTTGCTTGTTCTTTCAGTAAGGTTATCAATCTTTATAGCAAAAACTATTAAGTCATCCTCTTTGTCTTTCAAATATATATAACCAACTCTTTTAACATCTTGAATACCCTCGTACTCTTTTTTAATGTCCTCTGTATCCTGAGAATCTTCTATATCAACTACAAAATTTTTGTTCTGTAAAAATATTTTTAAATTTTCCAAAGAAAAATCTCTTACAAGTTCTTCT
>JAPYXA010000074.1 GCA_028276075.1 Minisyncoccota bacterium | reverse complement strand
CCTGGGTTACTACCCTTTTGATCTCCTGTTTTAAAACTAAAATCCCAAACTTCAACCTTAACCGACATATTTAAGTCATTGTAAATACGATCGTATTCTTCTGGAGAAAATATTAAATCTCCTTCTCTGTTATATAAAGGAATATAAAATCCATTTTCAACAATTCTTCTTTTAGCTATTTCTAAAGTAGTTTCTGGATCATTAAGAATAATTCCTAAAATTTCTGTTGAAGGCATACCTCCTAAAATAAGTCCGTGGTCTTCTCGAGCAGCTTGATAATCTATATTTTTCTCCCATCTTCTTTCTGAAGGCCTAGGATAAAGATAAAATATTTGACCTTTACTGCCATACTTTCCTTCAACTCCATAAGACGATGATAAAGATGCTGAAATAATATCTGAGATATTTCCTTTAAACTTATTAATAAAATCTCTTGTTAACCTTGAAAAATCTACATGAAACGGAAAAGCATCCGTTGAAGCTGCTTCTCCTAATGCTTCACGTGGCAAATTCCCATTTAACAATACAGAATCCAAAAAATCAATAGCTGATCCATGAAGATACATACCTTCCTTAAAAAATAATTTCTTGTTTTCCTTTACAATTTCTCTATTTCTTTTATCAGTTATTTTTTTAAAATGTTCATCTCTTGAATCTATAATTGTCCCTCTTATAAAATCTCTAAAAACTAGCTTTTTAGCTGTATCACTTAAATCTTTAAAAGGTATTGATTCTATTTCTCCGGATTTAATTTTTTCTATAGTATTTCTTTTAACATCTTCTGGTATTTCTTCAGATAAAATTTTATACAATCTTTTTTCTCTTATATTTTTCAAGGGAATGTTTAAAATTTTTTTTATTGGATATGTAGAGGAAGCATATTTTAAGTCTTCTTCTATTCTAAGACTAGTATATAAAAAAAGAAATTTCCAATAAGGAATTTGTCTTGAAAAATATCTTTTTATTTTATAAATCATAAGCAATGAATCAGAGTTTGAATAAATTTGTTCAAAAACTATATATCGATTTGAATAAAGGGGGCCGCCTGGTTGAATCAAACTTATAAAATCTTTATCTATAATTTCATCTAAAACTTTTAAACCTTTATCCTTACTTTCAAAAATTATTTTAATAATATATTCAATAGTCTTACTTCTGTGATAACCTTCAGGCAAATTAGTCAAATAGTAAAATATGGGATTTGTTTCATCAGTTATTTTATCAACAAAAGCAGATAGCAATTTAAAATCTTCCTGTAATATTTTTTCATCTTCAAAAACATATATTTTAAATCTTATTTTTAAAACTTTAATTAAAGATTCTAAGATTTTATTATATAGCTGGATTTGACCATTTTTTTTGAAAGATATCAAAAAGTTAAAAAAATGAAAAAAATCTTTTGATCTATAATCAAACTCATAAGCTAAAATTTCATAAGGATCTGAAAAAGTTACATTATAAGATAAACTTTTCTCTTCTATAATAAAGTATCTAAATTCAGGATAAAAAGACTTAGCTTCTTTGCATTTTTTTAAAAAATCATCTTTTTCTTTAACTAAGGACTTTAAAATAGGCAGATCATTCATATCAAAATAATAACTAAATTCATTTATTAAAGTTTCAATAAAATCGATGTTTGATTTATCGCTAAAAAATTCTATTAAATCCTTTATCATCAAAGGACTATAGGAAAAATTATATTTTTTATTCATTAAAAAGAGAATTATTTTAGCACCTTCTTCTAGATCCTCTTTTGATAAATTAGTTAATTTATGCAATACTTCCAAAACAAAAGGTAAATTTTCGTCTTCAATAAATAGGCTTGTTATAAAAACACAATATTGTTTTAAAAAAGAAATGCCCTTTTCTTCTAAGATATCTAAATTTTTTAAATTTAAAATAAATTTAAAAATTTTTTTTAAAAATTCTCTTGAGTTAAAATAAAAATCTTTGATTGAAATCAAATACGAGTTTTCAGATAAGAATTTAAAAAATATAAAAAGTTGATTTTCTTTTAAATCTCTATTAAAATCTTTAAGAATTGTTGGCATTTGGTGAATTAAAATACTAAAAACTTTAAAAACAAAATCTATACGATCCTGATTATTGTTTTTATCAAAAAATTGAAAAGACAAGTTTAAAGTTTTTATAAGCAGTTGGTTATAATCTTTAATGCTAATATCTGGCTTAGATTTTAGGTCTTTAATAAAGGAAATTAAATCTTCTATTTCAAATTCTTTATTAACAAAATTTTCAAGTCTTTCTATTTGTTCTTCGTCTAAGGATTTTAAATATTTTAAAATTTCACAGTTTTGCTCTCCAAATATAAAAGGATAATCACCAGATTTTCCTGGTTCAACAAAAGAATTTAAAATATTTAAAAGAATTGCCTTGGGAGTCTTAAAACTAAGAAGACTTTCGCTTATATTTAATCTTTTTATTTCTTTTGGTAAACTAGAAAATTTATCAAATAAAAAGTATTCAAAAAAATCTAAAGATTTTTCTTCTGTAAAATTTAAAAATTCATATACACCTTTTTTATCTTTAAATTGCTCCTTAAAAGGTATCCATTGTTGAAAATAAAAATTTCTCTCTAAAAATGAAGAATCAGCAAAAACATTAGAAAAAAATGAAAAAACCTCAAAAAATCTTGAGTGTATCTTATTTAAAATTTCTTTAAACGAATAATAATTTTCAGAATATGGATAATTTAAATTTCTATGTATTTCATCAATTAATCCTATTAAAGAATAGTTTTTATCTATATCTTTAAATAAGGAAAAATTTAAACTATTTAATAAATAATCTTTTATCTGCTCATTAGATTCTATTTTTGGTTCTGTAAATAAATGCTTAAGTAAAAATTGTTTCAGTTCTTTTAAAAGATTATCTATTTTGTTAAAATAATATTCTAAATTTTCTTTCGATTTTTCAAGTAATAAATCAAAGAGTTCTGTTTTAAAATTCATAA
>JAPYXA010000073.1 GCA_028276075.1 Minisyncoccota bacterium | reverse complement strand
CTTTCAAGTGTATTAATTCTCTGAATGTAGGTAGATGTTCCTATTTTCTTTCTCATCTTTATCCCCCGATTTTCATAATTTTAAATTCTTATATTATATTTTCCCATATTTCTTTTAGCTTATACACCAGGAAAAACTTCAAAAACTTTTTTGTTTTGTTCTTCGAGTATTGCTTTTAATTTCATTGCTCTTTTTGTCAGTTTTCTCATCGGTCCAAGTGTAAGTGGGAAAAATTTTATTTTAAGTTCTCTAAGCTTTATATCACATTCTCTGAAATGGATACCATTGTTTACTTCCAGTGAACCTCTCCCCCTCGGTAATGAAAGGGGAGCATCTATAAAAATTTTAGAAAAGTTTTTAGCTATTTTTAGAATTTCTTCATCGTTGTATACAACTTTAGTTAATATTTTGTTATCTTCAAAATAAGCTATGCCTGTTAGTCTTTTTTCAGACCCTGCTAAATCAATACCGAGTATATTCATAACTTCCTCTAATTTGCAAATTTCTTTATCTTCATAATGTTTATTATATACCTCGGGTGAGAAATTCAATAAAAGTATGAGATTCTTCGCCGGTTGCAGAATGACAAATAAGGTTGCCCTTTCTTTAACACTTATCAATCAATCTTTCTCTGTCATCCTGAGGCCGTAAGGCCGAAGGATCTCATTTTTAAATTTTATAAAAACCGCTAATTTCTCACCCAAGGTATGTTTTTATATAACTATTACTAAGGAAGTAAAATCTTAGTTAAATCTCTTATATTTTTTATCATAACATCTTTTGAGTTATACAATAACTTGTGATATCATAATTCTATAAGAAATTTGTAAGGAGGATTTTAGATGGAAAGAACTTTAGTAATCGCTAAACCAGATGCAGTAAGAAAAAATGTTGTAGGTAAAATTATTTCAAGATTAGAGGACGAAGGGTTTAAGCTTGTTGCACTAAAAAAAGTAAAATTAACAAAGGAGCAGGCAGGACAATTTTATATTGTACATAAAGATAGACCTTTTTATGGTGAGCTTTGTGATTTTATGTCTTCCGGACCAATAGTTCCTATGGTATGGGAAGGAGAGAATGTAATCGCAAGAGTTAGAGAAATAATGGGAGCAACTGACCCATCAAAAGCAGCAGAAGGAACCTTAAGAAAGCTTTACGGGACTAATGTAGGAGAAAATGCAGTTCATGGTTCAGATTCTCCAGAATCAGCTGCATATGAAATACCTTTTTTCTTTAGCGGGATAGAGCTTGTGGGATAAATATGTCTATGGCTTAATAATATTTTTACTGTTATGTCTTTTAGGTGGGAGTATATTTATAACATTTATATATACTCCTTACCTTTTTTCTCACTATAGCACAAAAGAAGCAGGAGAAATGGTAAGCAAGATATTTCCTTTTTATTTTAAATCTGGTTGGATAATAGGAATCGTCATATATACATTGGTAGGTGTCTTATCATTAAAAGAAAAAGAAATTATTAAAAAGCTAAAATGGTTTGTTATAGCCACTGCGGTTTTAATTTTAATCTCAATGGCTTTAGACAGGGCAATTTTACCTATAGCTGAAGGGTTAAAATCACAGTATTACGACCTTTTAAATGAAGGAAAACAAAACGAAGCTGAAATTATTTTTAGTAGATTTAAAACTTTCCATGGAATATCAAGTGTTTTGAACTTAATTAATATCATTATAGAAGTTTTTATGCTAATTTATATTTTAAAGTTTTTAAAAAAATTCCGAAAAAGTTTTAGTATATAATAATAAAAAAGGAGGAAATAAAATGAAAAAGTCTGTATTACGCAAAATATTTCTTGTAGTTTTGGGAGTTTCATTTATAAGTTCTACTTATGTAGCAGTTATTGTTTTCTTTTTAACATCAGATCTTTATAAATTTTTTATAGCGTTAGTAGGAACACAAATTTTATTTTTAATCCCGGTTTTCGGAGTTATAAAAGCTGTTGATAAGGCGATAGTTAAAAAACTAAGAACAGTATCTCAAGCTATGAAAGAAGTTAGTATGGGAAATCTTGATTATGAAATAAAGGTAGAAAGGACCGGGGATGAATTGGAAGAGTTAGCTGAATCTTTCGAAAGAATGAGAATTAGCTTGAAGACAATTATAGAAAAATTAGAAAAAGGCGAGCTTTAAACCGCATGGAAATAAAAACCTTAGAAAATCTTTTAAATAAGCCTTTTAATGATATGAAACCTTATTATATAGGTATTTTTGTTAAAGGAAAAACTGTAGCTTCAAAGTGTATTAAAAAATCTGAAAAGCTGGAAGACATTTTTGCAAAAATGGTAGAGCGTTCTTTAGAAATAAACACTGCTATTAAGAATTTTAATGCGGAGTTTTTATTTTCAGAAGGAAAAGATTTTTCAATCATGATTTATTATATAACAAATAAGATTGCCATAGGTATAATCCATATCGGAAAACCAAACTTTTCACTTCTAAAGATTGCCGCACAAGACCTTGCAAAAGAGTTAGAAAAATATGAAAAAGACCTGCTATACTATGAAGAATATTTAAAGCCAGCAGAAGAACAGGTTAAATCAAAAGAAGGTGTACAAAAAGAAGATATTCCAAAAAATACTTTAAAGTCTACAGAAAATGTATCGCAAGCATCCGAATCTCAAAAGAATAATATAATAGAAAATAGACCCCCGTCATTAGAGGAAATTTTATCTACGGAGTCAAATGTTAAAGAAGAGGAATCTGTCGCACCATCTATTAACGAAAACCTGGAACCAAATCAATCTAAAAAAAGAAAAAGGAAATTTTTTCAAAAAGGCAATGTAACCAATTTATTAAAAAAAGTCTTACCAGGTAAATTAAAAGGTAAATCAGAAGAAGGTGTACAAAAAGAAGAGGAATCTGTCGCACCATCTATTAACGAAAACCTGGAACCAAATCAATCTAAAAAAAGAAAAAGGAAATTTTTTCAAAAAGGCAATACAACCAATTTATTAAAAAAAGTCTTACCA
>JAPYXA010000008.1 GCA_028276075.1 Minisyncoccota bacterium | reverse complement strand
ATTTCTTTAAGCAATAAAAATAGCAAAAATGAATAAAAAATAAAAATAACAATTCCTCTTTCTTCTACTAAAAAAGTTAAAATAAAATCTGTAAAAGCAGAAGGAAGAAAACCCAATCTCCCAATTTCTCCTAATCCAACTCCTTTCCCCAAAAAACTGCTTGTTCCTAAAGAAATTTTAATTTGTCTTAAATTATATCCTGACTTTAAAGGATCTATGGATGGATTAATTAAAGAAATAATCCTTGCTTTCTGATAATCTTTCAAAATGAAAAACCACAGAAGAGAAAAAACTAAAATTATAATTAAAATTCCATAAAATATTTCCTTTTTTGATACAAAGGAAATGATTGAAAATAACCAGATCAAAAAATATAAAAAAGCCATCCCCCAATCAGGTTGAAGCAATATTAAAATTAGATAAGGAAATAAAACAAAAAAAGATAAAAATAAATAAAAAGGATTTATAAGGTCAAATTGATAATAACTCAAAAATCTAGCAAAAATCAAAAAGAATCCTAGTTTTGCAAATTCTGAAGGTTGAATACCAAAACCATACAGATTAAACCAACTTTTTAAATTTTGAGAAGTAAACAATACTAAAAAAAGTATTATAAATGATAAAATAATTATTAGATTGTAAAAATATTTTTCAAAAATAAAACGAAAATCAAAAAAGAAACTACTTAAATATATAATCAAACCAATTGCCCAAAAAAATAATTGTTTTGTAAACAAGTCAAATTTATTTAAGGAAAAAAGAGCAGTTAAAGAAATTAACATAAAATTTAGTAAAATAAAAGTAATAATTACTCTATCCATTTATTTATGAAATTTACAGAAAAATTTAAAAATAAGGAAAAATTAACTTTATTGATTATAATTTTATTACTTAATTTTTTATCTTTTGCAGCAGGATTTACAATAGGAGCGAAAATTTTTATTCCTAATCCTATTATAATCGATGCAAATAATAGTTGAAGGATTAGATTTATTAGGTAAATTTCTATTTTTTATCTTTCTAATTGTTTTTATAATCTATAAATTAATAAAAGATATTTTAAACAGAAGATGGTTCTCTCCTTAAATTTCTCTAATTAAATTTATATTAAGGAATTTTTGAATAAAGAGGTTTAATTGGTTGTTTTATTTTAAAAGTACCAGTTTTTTCAAAAATAAACAAATCTTTTCCTTCACTAATCTTAAAATCCAAATTAAGCATTTTATTTAATCTAGAAATTGAATGAGGCAGAAATGGCCAGAGCATAAATCTCAAAAAACTTATAGCCTCTAAGCACGAATAAATTACTTCCTGACATCTATCTTTATCGGTATTTAAAAGTTTCCATGGCTGATTTTTATCTAAATACTGGTTTATAAAATCAACATAATTTAATACATCATTTAAAGCATCTACTATTTTTACCTTTTCAAGATTATTTTGAAAAGCAAAAGAAGATTGTTCAATTTTGTTTAAAACAATATTATCTAAACAATTTTTATCAATCTTTGCTTTAAGATTATTTTTATAAAAAATCAAAACTCTGTAAATTAAATTTCCGATTTTATCAACCAATTTATTGTTTACCGATTGTTTAAAATCTTGAAATTTAAAATCTGAATCTTTGGTTTCCGGCAAAATACTTGCAATATAAAACCTAACATTATCCACTGTGTATTCTTTAGATATTTTAAGTGAATCAATTATAACTCCTCGACTTTTAGAAAATTTTTTACCTTCAAGCATTAAAAAATGATTAACAGCAGGAAAATATGGTAAATTGTAATTTTCTCTTTGACCAATTAGTTGACCAGGCCAAAAAATAGTATGAAAAATAAGATTATCTTTGCCCATAAAATAATAATGCCTACATGCCTTATCGAGCCAAAAATCTTGCCAATTTTTATTTTTAATTTTTGCCCATTTTACAGAAGCTGAAAAATATCCAATTACTGCTTCAAACCAAACATAGAATCTTTTTTTATTTAAATCAGATATTAAAAACTTTGAAGGAATTTGATCAATTGGAATTTTTATCCCCCAATCTAAATCTCTTGTAATAGCCCTTTCTTGAAGACCTTCTTTTAAAAACCCCAGGCTTTCTTTATATACCCACTCTCTCCAATGATTAGAATTAAAAACAAAATCGTATATCTCTTTTTCTAATTTCTTATAATCTAAAAAATAATGTTCTGTTTTTTTTAAAATTACTTCAGAGCCGGTTAATTTACTCTTAGGACTAATTAAATCTCCAGGATTAAGACTCCTCCCACAAACCTCGCATTGATCGCCTCTTTGATCTTTAGATTTACAAAATTTGCATTCACCCTCTACATATCTATCTGGTAGAAAACGATTTTCTTTATTTGAAAAATATTGATAAGTTTGTTTTTTTCTTATAAAGCCGTTTTTCAAAAGTTTTAAAAAAAATTGCTGAGTTATTTTCTTATGAACTGGATTAGTGGTTGAGGTAAAAAGATCATAAGAAATATCATATGTTTCTATCAATTTTAAAACCTTAGGATGATACTTTTTAACTAATGCAGAGGGAGATATTTTCATCTTGTCGGCTTCTAAAGTAATTGGAGTGCCATGACAGTCTGTACCAGAAACCATTAATACTTGATACCCCTTTAATCTACAATATCTTGAAAAAATATCTGCTGGAATTAAATAGCCTGCTAAATGACCAGGATGTAAATCTCCATTTACATATGGCCATGCTGTGCCAATAAATATTTTCTTTACCATATTTTAATTTTAAACATTTATTTAATTAGAATCATGAGTTAGATTTGAGTTTTTTTATATTTTCTTGATGCTCTTTGGTATTTAAAAGACCGCATTTTTTAAATTTTTTACCTGAACCACAAAAACAAGGATCATTTCTTCCTATTTTAGGAACGTCTATCTTGATTTCCAAATTCATAAAAATCTGTAGAATGTTTATCCTTAAAATTTTATGAAAATCAACAAAAGCTTTATAACTTTCTTCTTTAAAAGAAACAAGCGGATCTCTTTGCCCATAACCTCTAAAACCAACTGATTGTTTTAAATCTTCTAGAAAATGCAAATGCTCAATCCATAAATAATCATAAGTTTTTAAAACAATTTCTTTAAGAATTTTATGAAATTGTTCAATATTTAAATTTTCTTTTAAAAAATTAAACTTTTCGTTAAAAGATATCTGAGGTTCTTTTTCTTTAAAAACAAACTTTATCACTTCCTCTTTCTCTTCTTCAATTAATTTTTGAAACTCTTCTTTGAAAAAATCTTCTATTTGTTCTGAAGATAATAAAATTTTTCTTCTTTCTGAATAAATTTTTTCTCTTTGAGCATTTATAACATCATCATATTCTAATAAATGTTTTCTAATGTCAAAATTATATCCTTCAACTTTCATTTGAGCCTCTTCAATAGATTTAGAAATTATATTATTCTCAATAGCTTGATCTTGAGGAAGATGAAATTTTTCAATAAGTCTTTTTATGTTTTCTCCACCAAAAATTCTTAACAAATCATCCTCAAGCGAAATAAAAAATTGAGTTTCTCCTGGATCACCTTGTCTTCCGGCTCTTCCTCTTAATTGATTATCAATTCTTCTTGCCTCATGTCTTTCAGTACCTAAAACAAAAAGTCCGCCTAGCTTTTTAACCTCTTCTGCCTCTTTAAGATCAGGCGGATTTCCTCCTAATATAATATCAACTCCTCTTCCCGCCATATTTGTAGCAACTGTTACTGATTTTAATTTTCCCGCTTGGGCAATTATTTTGGCTTCTTCTTCGTGATTTTTAGCATTTAAAACATGATGGGGTATCCCTTCTTTCTTAAGCATTTCTGATAATTTTTCGTTTTTTTCAATAGAAGTTGTTCCAACTAAAACTGGCCTATTTTGATCATAAAGCTCCTTAATTTTTAAAACAATAGCCTGCCATTTAGCTTCTTCTTTAACAAAAATTTTATCAGGATTATCTTTACGAATACATGGTTTATTTGGAGGAATAACAATAACGTCCAATCCATAAACTGCTAAAAATTCTTCCCTTGAGGTTAAAGCGGTTCCTGTCATTCCTGCCAACTTTTTATATTTTCTAAAAAAATTTTGAATAGTAATAGTAGCCACAGTCCTCATCTCAGGTAAAATCGGGACTCTTTCTTTAGCTTCTATTGCCTGGTGAAGTCCTCCGGACCATCTTCTGCCAAACATCAATCTTCCTGTAAATTCATCTACGATTATTACTTGATTATTTTTAACTACATAATCTTTGTCTTTAAAAAATAAAAAATTTGCTGATAAAGCTTGCTCAAGATGATGGGTAGCTTTTATATCTAAAACTTCATAAGGATTATATCCCAAAATTTTTTCAACTTTATCTAGCCCTTTCTCTGTCAAAAAAACTTTTCGTTTTTTCTCATCAATTGTAAAATCAATATCTTTGGATAATTGTTTTGCCAAAGAATCATAAAAATAATACACATTTTGTTCTTCCTGCTCATAACCTCCTATAATTAAAGGAGTTCTGGCTTCATCAATTAAAATACTATCAACCTCATCAACAATAGCAAAATTAAGACCTTTGGATTGAACAATTTCTTCGCTTTCGTAAACTAAATTATCTCTTAAGTAATCAAAACCAAATTCATGATTTGTTCCGTAAACTATATCTGCTAAATAAGCTAATTTTCTAGAAACAGGTCTTAAATATTCATGAACAACTTGAAATCCTCCAAGATGATCCCTTCTATTGTCTGCCTCTTTTAAAGTATAAGAAGGATCATAAATAAAAGACCCCTCATTAACAAGACAAGAAACTGTTAACCCTAAAAAATCATAAATTTGACCCATCCAAACAGCATCTCTTTGAGCTAAGTAATCATTAACAGTTATTATATGAACTCCTTCTCCTTTTAAAGCATTTAAATAAGCCGCAAGTGTTGCTGTCAAAGTTTTTCCTTCTCCAGTCATCATCTCAACAACAAATCCTTTATGAAGTCCTATTCCTCCTAACAGTTGTACATCAAAATGTCTTTGGCCTAATGTTCTTTTGGAAGCTTCTCTAACTAAAGCAAAAGCTTCTTCTAAAATTTCATCTAAATCGTTTATATTTTTTACCTTTTCTTTTAATTTAATAGATCTTTCCTTTATTTCTTCATCTTTTAATTTTTCTAATTCTTTTTCTATTATATTTATTTTCTCAACAATTTTTTGCCAATCTTTTAAATAATCCTTCTTAAAAAGAGATAAAAAATTATCAAACATTTAAGTAAGTTATTTTAGGTTTATGTCTTCAATTGACACAATCCAGGTTATTTTTTTATACCCCTTTTTCTTTCTATAACGAGTTTTGGGTCGATATTTTAAAACTAAAGTCTTGTTTTTTTTCTCTCTTAAAAATTTTGCTTTTACTTCAACTTTGTTTAAACATTGACTACCAATTAAAAATTGGTTATCATCTGCATAAAGTAAAACATCTTTAAAAACTAGATTGTTTTTTAAATCATCAGAAAGTTTATCTATTTCAATTTTTTTATCTTTTTCAACTAAATATTGTTTGCCTCCAGTTTTAATAACAGCTATTTTCATTTTTTTAAAAAATTATAAAAAATTTAAAAAATATAAATAGCTTACGACCAGAAGATGAAGAAAAATAAATATTAGATTAATTTTAACAAAAATATTCCCCTTAGTCAAAATTTTAGATAAAACCTCGTTGCTTAATTGAAAAACAAAAAAAATTAATACAATTTGCCATAAATTTTCAAATGGCAAAATCAAAGAAGTTTCATAAATAGGTCTTTTAAATAAAATAAACCAATCTGGTTCTTTAATATAAATAAGAGCCCAAATAAAAAATGGTGAAAAAAAATATAAATAATGTAAAATTGTCTTTTTCATTATCTTTCTATAATTTTAACTATTTCTTCGGCAATTTTAAAAGCAGAATCTATTTTTGAAAAAAGCTGAGCGGATTTTCTCATCTTCAAATATAGTTCCTCATTAAATAAAATTTGTTTTATAACTTCAGCTAATAAATGTGGTTTAGCATTTTCTTCTTCAAGGACATAACAGGCCCCAGAAGAGGCATATATCCTAGCATTTAATAATTGATGTTTGCCGGCAACTTTCTCCTCAATAGGAATTAAGATACTTGGTTTTGCTAAAGCTGCTAATTCAAAAATAGTACCCGAGCCAGCTCTTGAGATTACCAAATCAGCCATCTTCATTAAAATAATTAGATCTTGATGATTAATAAAAGAATAAGGATGATATTTGCTTAATAAATTTTTTGCTACAGCTGGATTATCTAAGCTACTTGACATTAAAATACCTTTTACTAAAGAGACAGTTTCTTGATAATTTTTATCCCCTACTTGGTGAACTACTTGAGAAAAATTTAAAATCTCAGGCAAAGATTGAGCCACTAATTCATTTACAAATACAGATCCTTGAGATCCTCCTAATATTAAAATTATTTTTTCATCTTTATTTAAATGAAATCTTTCATAATCCTCTGAAAAAACTGGTAATTTTATAGACAACGCATCGACTGGTTGGCCCAAAACAATAATTTTTTTTGAATTAAAATAACTAGAAGCTGAATCAAAAGATAAAATTATTTTTTTAGCAAACAAACCTGCTATTTTATTGCTTAATCCAGGAACAGAATCTGAATCATGAATAATTATCGGAATCCTTAAAAACCATCCAGCTAAAATAACACCAATTGTTCCTGGCCCACCTTTGGAAAAAATGACATCAGGCATTAAAATAAATAATCTATATAAAGCGAGCAAAAAATTTAAAGGAAGATTAAAAATTATTACTAAATTTTTAAAAGTAAAATATTTCCTTAATCTAACATCAGGAATCAAAAAAATATCTATTCCTTCTTCTTTTAAAATTTCTGACCTAAAGGGGAGGCTCCCTAAATAAAAAATTCTTAAATTCCAACCTTTACTTTTAGCTATTCTTTTTATTTCCCTTGAAACAAAAATCAGCGGAAAAAGATGTCCACCGCTTGATCCGCCTGTTAAACAAATTCTTATATCAGATTTATCCATTTTTAGAAATTATTCCTAAGCTAAAATAAAGAGCTAATTGACCAGAAGCTCCAGAACTAAAAAATGGTAGAATAACACCAGTAGGAACAATTAAAGCAATGTTGGAACCTATGTGTAAAAAAGTTTGACAAAAAATCCATACAGCAACAGCTAAACAGAAAGATTTCTTTATTTGATTTTGTGTGTTAATTGCTCTTATAATTATCCTTAATATTAAAGCAAAAAACAAAAAAATCAAGAATAAAGAACCTATAAAACCATTCTCTTCAGCATAAATAGCAAATATCGAATCAGTAAGCATCTGAGGAATACCTATTATTTTAAAATCAGAATTGCCAATTCCCTTGCCAAATAACCCTCCAGATAAAACAGCAAATTCAGATTGGGCTATCTGAAAATATCTTCCTTGAAATGTTTCACCTTTAGTAAAAAAAGAAATTATTCTTTCTTTTCTATAGTTCCAAAAACTCCCTAATAAAATTAAAATTAAAATTAAAACAATTAAAACAACAAACATAGAAAAAAACTCTTTAAAAGATTTTAAGTAATTTAAAAAAATAGAAGACAGACTCATTAAAATAATCAAAACATTACTTAAAGAAGGTTGAAAAAAAATAGGTAGTAAAAAAACAACAATCAATAAAACAAAAATAATCAATTTATTCAACAAAGAAACCTTTTTCAGATTATCCAAGACGAAAATAAAAAATAATATTAAAAAAGGTTTAATAATCTCTGAAGGTTGAAAAGTAATTATCCCTAAATTAACCCATCTTGAAGCCGAGGCATTTTCCAATCTAAAAACTGGCAAAAATCCCAAAATTATAAAAGAATAAGTTGCCAACAATAAAAAAAATACAATTTTTCTGTTTTTTAGAAAAAGGTCTCCTAATAAAATCCCACAAATAAAAAAAATAGAGCCTAATAAAATATTTTTAAACAAAAATTCTTTTAAAAAATAATAACCATCTTGATTATTAGTTTTTTTTAAAGAGTAATAATATGAAGCACTAAAAAAATTTAAAATTCCCAAAATTGATAACACCAACACTAAAAAAATTAAAATTCCATCTACCTTTGGCATTTTTAGTTGATTTAGTTATTATATCCCAAGCTGACAAAACAAATTATCTTTTTTGCCATTGCTCTTCTTTGCGAGCTTTTCTTTTCCCATACTTTTTTCTTTCTACTACTCGAGGATCTCTTGTTAAAAAACCTGCTTTTTTTAATCTTGGTTTTAAGGTTTCATCAAAAGCAACTAAAGCTCTTGACAATCCTAATCTTATAGCTTCTGCTTGTCCTCTTTTCCCTCCTCCTTTGACTTTAACAGTAATTTTAAATTTTTTCGAAAGATTAACTTTTTTTAAGGGAGATTCAACAATTTTCCTGAATTCAAGATTTTGAAAATAATTTTTATAATCTAAATCATTAATTAAAATACTAAATTCCTTATCTACTTCATTATCCCAAATTCTAACCCTAGCAACTGCTTCTTTTCTTCTCCCTATTTTTTCTATATATTTACCCTGACCAATTTTTTTATTAGCTAAATCTAAAAATTTTTGATCTTCTTTTTGTCTTTCTTTTACTTCTTCCTCGGGCAATTGAGTTGTTTGATCTTCAATTTCTTGAACTTTAGTCATTTATAATTTTTATCCTTGAAAGTCGACTTTTTCTTAATTTATTTTTGGGCAGCATATTTTTTACAACCAATTTTAAAGCTTTTAATTTATCCTTAGCCCACAATTCCTTTAAAGAAATTTTCTTTAAATGCCCCAAGTAGCCTGTATGTTTAACAAAATAATCATTCTCCAATTTTTTACCTGTAAATTTAACCTTATCTAAATTCTTAACCAAAACAAATATTTCTCTATCCTGGCTTGGGTCATAATCTGGCCTATTTTTACCTTCAAGATAATAAACAATCTCTGTAGACAATCTTCCTAAAGATTTATTTGATGCATCTATTACAATTTCTTCTGTCATAATGGATATATTATATTATATTTTTTTAAAAACCCAAAGACTAACTATAAGTGTTAAAATAAAGTTGATAAATTGAGAAAATAAGCTTGAAAAAACAGCTCCAAATATTCCTAATTTCGGTATAAAAACAAAGTTTAAAAATATATTCAAAAGTGCTGGAATTAAAGTAATAAAAAAATCTAGCCATTGCTTATTATGAGATATTAAAAAATAATCCAAAAAATTAGTAGGAAATAAGAAAACAAGAAGCCAACAAAAAAGTTGCAGAACATAAACAGATGGCAAATATTCTACACCACCCAAAAACATCACCAACCAATAAGAAAGAACAAAAATAAAAAACGATAGGATTAAACCTAAAAAACTAGAAAAAGGAATAAGAATATTAAAAAAGTAATCAAAACTTTTTCTTGAATCTCTCTCAACTGCTTTTTGGGCTAAATAGGGATAAAAAGCTGAACTGAAAATATATGGTAGAAACAAAAAGGCTGACAAAATTCTTGTAGCCAAAGAATAGTACCCAATTTCAGCTGGATCTCGAAAATAAGCCAAAATTATTTTATCCGTTGAGAAAAAAATAAAACCTAAAATTCCAAAAAAAGCAAGTGGCAATCCATTTTTAAAATAGTCCTTAATTAAATTAAAATTAACTAAATTAAAAATTAAATCCGAATCTTTTTTAAATAAAAAATAAGCCACTATTAAACCAACTAAACTGCTTATAAGATAAGAAAAAGCAATAAAATTTAAACTATAATAAAATCTTAACCCTAAAAAAATTAGCAAAAAAAGTAATAAACTTGAAACGAAATTAAACAAAAATCTTTTCTCTGACTTTTGGACAGCCAAGAAAAAAGTTTCAAAAAAAGATTCTAGGTTTGAAAAAAAATAATAAAAAACTATTAATAAATACATCAAAAAACCATCATATTTTTTAGTCCAAAAATACCCAAACAAAGATAATAAAGTAAAACTTAAAGTGAATGAAAATTTAATTACAAAAAAGTTTGCCACTTGAATTAGTTTATCATCTTTTTGTTGATATTCTCTAATAAAAACATTACTCATACCAAAATCAGCTAAAAGAAAAAACATACCAATAAAAGCAAATAAATATTCAAAAATTCCAAATTGAGAAGGCCCCAAAGATCTAACTAAATAAAGAAAAATCAAAATTTTTAAACCTTTAGCAAAAATCTCCGAGGCATAAAGAAAAAATAAATTCTTAAAAATCAAGTTTAAAAAATGGCTTTTAAAGGAAATAACTTCTTTTAATACTGCCATGATTTTATTTTTAATCTTAGAGATTGATATTTAAAGAAATCTTCTTTTTTTAAAAGCCCTATTTGGGCTCCTAATTTCTCTATATTAGAAGAAGCATTAGCTGATCCCCAAATAATGGATTTTCTGACTATTTCTTCATTTAAAACAAATTTATTTAAAAATAAATTTGCGAAAAAAGCGCTTGAAAAAGCATCTCCTGCGCCTGTTGTATCAACAAATTTTTTAGGTTTAAAAACATCTGCTTCAAAAATCTTGTTTTCATAAAATGTTAAAGAACCTTTTTCGCCTAAAGTTATCACTAAAATTTTAACCTTAGAGATATTTTTTAACTCTTTACCCAATAACAATGGTTTAAGATTTTTTTTCATCAAAGCACAGGCTTCTTGATAATTTAAAATCAAAACATCTGCAAAAGAAATAGCCCCTAAAGCATGTGGAGATTTTAAAAACTGATAACTGGGATTAAGACATATAAAAGAACGGTTTTGTTTGAGTTTTTTTAAAAATTTTATAAAAATTAAAGGAGAAGTGTTAAGCGTAGTTAAATAAAAAGGATCATTTTTACCAAAATCTAAAGAAAATAGTTCATTTAAAGAAAAACGATCAGATGCTCCTCTCCAAACAAATATAGTTCTTTCTTTATTTTTACTTAAAACCACAACAGAAAATTGAGAGTTACCTTTATGAAAAAAAATCTTACTTTTTAAATTTTCTTCTTTTATCTTAGATAAAATATTTTTAGCAATTATATCATTTCCTAATCTAAAATAAGCAAGGTAATCTATTTTTAAGTTTTTAAAAGTAGTTGAAGCATTTAATGCTCCACCGCCTAAAGAAAAAAAAATTTCCTTAACTTCTATTTTATTGCCCTCAAAAATATTTGAATCAATCCTTAAAATAATATCTAACGTAGCATTGCCTAAAACCCTAATCTTCATAGGATAAAAATTTTGCCCCAACTAAGTGGGGCAAAATGGAGCCGTCAATTTACTCCAGTCATTTTTAATTAATTGTTATTATAAACTAAAATCAAAAAAAATAAAAATTTTCCTTACAAATGAACAATCTTAAAATTTATTACTTTAGAAGACTTAAAAGCATAATTTTTTTCTCAAAAAGTTATAATTTTACGAAATTAATAAATAATTACATTTAGATATCCCTTGGTTATATTTTGTCTTCTTTAAAAAAAACGGCAGTTTTAATTCTATTAGATGCATGGAAAATTGCCTTCGGATTTATTTTAACTGCCTCTAAAACAAAATCTACGTTATCTTTAAGTTCAGAAGAAGCATATTGAAATATAGAATCTTCAGTTTGGCTAGATAAAACATAAGCCTCAGCCCTTAAAGCTTCTAAAACAATTTCTTGATCACTGCGAAGATTTTCAGAAAGGTGTTGTAAAACACGCGGGTTTTGTTTTAGCAACATTAAAATAAATTCTCTATCCTTTGAAATTTCCTCTGAAACATATTTGAAAATACCAGAGTTTATCTTAACCAAATCTAAAATAAATTCCTTATCAGAGCGTAACTCTTCTGAAGCATATTGGAAAGAATCTGCTCTTTTGGATTTTCTAATCGCCTCTTTGATAAACCATTTATCATTCTTAAGTTTTTCAACAAAATCTGACGGTAATCTTTCAAAAACAGTAGATAAATCATCTCCTGTCCTTATCTCAGAAAGTACTATTTTTCTATCTTTATCATATCTTTTCCATTGATTAAAAATAATATCTTCTGGTGTTACTTCTTCGTTTTTCACAATTTTAATAATCTTAGCTATTTTTTCAGCAAATTCATATTCATCTTGAGATGGTTTTTCTAAAAATATATCCTCTTGAAGTTCTTTGGAACTTTCTTCTTTCTCTGGTTTTTTGTTAAAAATTTTTCTTTCTTTAATCCTTATTTTTTCTAGCCCCTTCAACAAAGAAATGGCTAGAAGTTAAATTATTTTTTAATTTAATTTATTTTTTTTATAAAAATGAAAAAAATTAATATTCTTAGTTTTTACTTGGCAAAAAAGGAAGAAGGGCCATTTGTCTTGCAATTTTAACTGCTTTAGCTAATTTTCTCTGATGTTTAGAGCATAAATCTGTTTCTTTACGTGGTTTTATTTTATAAGCAGCAGAAAGAAATTTTTTTAAAATATCATAATCTTTAAAATCTACTTCTTTTGTATTTTGTGAACAAAAATAACAAGTCATTTTGTTTAATCTGCGGGGCCAGGACTCGAACCTGGATCTTTTCCTCCAGAGGGAAGCGTGCTACCCATTACACCACCCCGCATTTTTAAATAATTTATAACTTCGACTATTATACCTACTATTGGCAATATAGTAATTATACCTAAAATTCCTCCTATTTTTCCACCTATTAAAATACTAAAAATTACAAAAAGGGGATTAATAGAGATTGCTTTTTTCATAACCAAAGGTACAAGAAAATGGTTTTCTATCTGTTGAAGGAGAATAAAAAAACCGATTACAAGTAAAGTTGCTTCTGGTTTATCCACTAAAACAGCAGCAGTGCCTAAAATTAAACTTATAATTGGTCCCAAAACAGGCAGAATCTCAAAAAAACCAGCTGCAAGCGAAACCGTAGGTGCGTATTTAAGATTTAATACCCATCCTGTAAAAATATAAGTTGAAATTCCTATAAAAAAAGATAAAAAAATCAAACCCAATAACCAAAATCCAACCTTAAGTTTTATTTTTCTAATGAGCCTTATAATTTCATCTTCATTTTCAAAAGAAAAAATCTTAACATAAACTTCGGGAAAATTTTTCATAAAAGCTACATAAATAGAAACTATAAACACTAGGGTTACTGAAATTAAACCACCAAAAAAATTCATTAAAAAATTAAAAACATTAGCAAAATACTTATTAACTATATCAGTTAATTCTTTAATCTGAAATTCTAATTTAAAATTTTTATAAGATATCTTATGGGTTTCTAAAAATTTTTCTAAGTTATCAATAAAGGCTGGTACTTGATCCAAAAAAACCTTAAAAACAAAATAGAAGCTTAAACTGCTTAAAATTATTAAAATAGCATAAATCAAAAAAACAACAAAATAGAAATTAATCCTTGTTTTTTTTGAAGCATAATAAGCCAATGTTTGAATAGCTGTTCCAATAATTATACCAGCCAAAAACGGAAAAATAATTTCTCTTAAATACCAAAAGCTTAAAATAGCAAAAGGTACTAGCCAAAAAATAATTTGATTTGTAAAATTAGTTAGCATTAATAATTATTTTAACATTTGTTTAAAAATTTTGGAAAAATTAAAATTGATCTTATTAGGTAAAATAGCTGCAAATTTAAGCTGAGGATATAAAAATATTGTTTTAAGCTCTTCTTTTAAATCTTCAATTTTTATAGAATTAATTTTTTTTTCTATTTCTTTAGGGGTTAAAATTTTTTTTTCTGTTAAAAAATGTCTACCATAAAAAATTGCAATTCCCAAACTTTCTTCGATGTCCATAAGCAAATTACTTTTTAAAACAGCTTTGCTTGTCTCAAGCTCTTTAATATCAGGGCCTTCTTTTTTAAGCAAATTAATTTCTTTTACAATCTCAGCTAAAACCTCTCCTAATCTATCAATTGTTATCCCTGCTTGAATAAAAAATAAACTTCTATCAGAATAATCTACAAAATTACTTCTTACATAATATGCTGCTCCCATTTCTTCTCTGATTTTTAACCAAAGCCTAGAACTAGACTTTTCCCCTAAAATCATTGACAGAATGCTATAAACAAATCTTTTATCCTTTAACTTTTTAAAACCTGCCAGTGGAAATCCTAAAAAAATATGAGCTTGTTCAACTTCTTTTTTTACAATCTTAAACCTATATTCATTTTTAGGTTCTTTAAATTTTGGCTTTTCTTGAGGAGAAACAGAATTATAATT
>JAPYXA010000072.1 GCA_028276075.1 Minisyncoccota bacterium | reverse complement strand
CTGGTGATGATTATAAAATTTTAGAAAATATCAATTTCTAATTTTTTATAAAAAAAGTTTTTTATAAAAAGTTATAATAAAAATTATTTTTCTAAGGCTTTAATTTTAATTATAAAATCTAATTTTTCATTTAAATCGCTAATATTTATTTTTTGACTGGATCTCTCTACAGCATTATTTTCATTTTCATTTGAAAAATAAATATTAACTCCGTCTTTTATTGTTTTGACTAAATAAAATAGGGTTATTAAACTAACAAGAATTATAAGAAAAAAATAAATAATTGAGATAAAAAATTTTATTTTTTTCATTTTTTTTAAAAAACTTGGCGAAAATTTAATTCAACATTGTATATATTATTATTTTTTTCAATTTTTAACGAAGATAAAAAGTTAAGCATAAAATTAGATATTAAAAAATTGGATAATTTATTAAAGTCTTCTTTTTTTAATTCCAAAGTAATTTTTAATTCTTGACCTGAATCCTCAGAAGTTTTTATTTGCCAATTATTTTTTGGGAATTCTTCCAATATTAATCTTTTAGCTTCTTCAAAACTAATACTAAGCTTAGGATTTATTTGAGAAATAAAATATGATGGTTCTTGATTTGTTTTTTCTTTAATTAAATTATTTATGGTTTTTAATTCTGTTTGTTGAATTATATTTTGCTGATTAAATTTTTGTTTTTGCTTGTATGAAATTAAATTATTAATTTTTGAGATGATATTGTTGCTGTAAAGTTTTAAAGAAAAAATATAGCCTCCAATTACGCAAATGAGAAGCAAAACAAAAAGCAGTGATTTCAAATATATTTTCTTAAAATAATTTGATATCATTTTTTATGTCAGTGATTTTTTTATTAATTTTATTTTAACCCAAAATTTTTAAAAAGTTAAATTTTTTGTTAAAATTAAAAATGTTATAAATTTAAAAATGCTTATTTTAAGTTATGATTTAAGAGGATTATTTAAGAAAGAATTAACGCCTGAGATAATTTATAGTGCAGTTTTTAATTTTATAAAAAAAAATAAAATTAAAAATTTTCTAACAGGTACTGATTTTAATAAAAATAATTTGATAATAGCTGATTTTTTATATAAAAATTTTGCTTCTAAGTTTATAGGAATATTGCCAACACCATTATTTTATTATGAAGTTATAAGGCAAAACAAAGGAGGAATTATGATAACTGCTTCTCACTTAAATATTAAATATTCCGGATTAAAGTTCATTTTAAGAGATGGAAATTGTTGGAAACCTACTGTACAAGATATAAAAGTTAATAAATTGGTCAAAAACATTTCTTTTTCTAATAATGATTTTCTTTCAAAATCTAGTTTAAATTTTATTGATAAAAAAATTTATAATAATTATTTTGAAAAATTAAAAATTTTAGTAAAACCGACAGAAAAAATTTATGTTAATTTTGATCTAAGGAATTTATTTTTAAAAACTTCCCTGCCCTATTTTGAAAAATTGAAGATATTTCATGATCCTTCTGCAGCTATTAAAGTTGAAAGTGATTTTGATAATGATAGGATTTTTATTTATTATAAAAAAACTAAATTAGAAAATGATTTAATTTTTTATTTATTGTCTTTATCTCCTAGATATCATACCTTAGCAGTCCCTATTTATTTTAGTCAAAAATTAGTCAAAGACCTCATAAAGAAAGGCAAAAAGATATTTTTTATTAAAACTGGACACTACAATTTTAAAAAATCTTATAAAAAATTAGGTATTGATTTTGGATTTGAGCCAAGTGGTCATTTTTATTTATTTAAAGATTTAAAAACTGAATCAGTTTATTTGCCACTTTATATGTTTTTAAAAAGATATCATAAGAATCTTGATGAAATTTTATCCTTGAATAAAGATCTGGGCTTAATTAGATTAGATTATTTACCTAAAGGCAATCAAAAAAAATTAAACTTAGATCATATAGTCCAAAAATTAAAATCAGTTTTTAATTTAAAAATTAAAAAATTTGATGGTTTTTTGCTTAAAGGAGAAGAATTTTATCTACATTTACGAGCAAGCAAAACAGAAAATAAAATAAGAATTTCTTATGAAGGAAATAAAAATGTCTTAAAAGAAATAAAAAAGATTGTATTTAGAAATAATTAAAACTTTAAGATATATAATGCCACATCAAGAATTGATTAATAAAATTTTTCGTCTTTATCCTTATTTACTTTTGGCTTTGGTAATCGTTTTTATTTTTGGTCATATAATTTATTCAATTTTTTCTCCTATTTTTATCGGGGAAAATAAAGTTATAACTATTTATCCAGGATCTAAAATTTCAAATATTGGGCAATTTTTAGAAAAAGAATCAATTATCCGTTCTTCTTTTTACTTTAAGTTATTAGTAGGTTTAAGAAAATCGACTATTAAAGCTGGAATTTATGAATTTAATGGCTTTTATAATCTATTAGATATAGTTAAAATTTTAGAAAAAGGAGGTAGAGGAGTAAAAATAACTATTACTGAAGGAATGACTCTAAAAGAAATAGAGAAAATGCTTAAAGAAAAAGGTTTTGATGTAAATTTTTCAAAATTTAAAATCGGAGATTTTCCTAATCTTGATTTAAAAAATTATTTTAAAGAAAATATAGGTTTGGAAGGGTTTTTAGCTCCTGATACATATGAGTTTTTTCCAAACGATAATGAAAGAACTATTCTTGAGAAAATTCTAAAAAACTTTTCTAATAAATATATGCCTGAACTTCTTAAAGGAGTGGATTTAAGTTTATACGAGAGATTAATTTTGGCATCAATTGTTGAAAAGGAGGCAAAAGTAAAAGATGATTTTCCGGTAATTGCGGGAATTTTAATTAAGAGATTAAAAATGAATCATAAATTAGAAGCTGACGCTACTTTAATTTATGAAAAATGCGGTTTTATTTTTTGCAATACTCAATTAACAAAAAAAGATCTTTTAAATAATTCAGATTATAATACTTATAAAATAAATAAGTTACCTCCGACGCCTATAAGTAATCCAGGTATATTAGCTATAAATTCTGTTAATAATCCCATAAATACTGATTATTTATTTTATTTAACTGACAAAGATGGT
>JAPYXA010000070.1 GCA_028276075.1 Minisyncoccota bacterium | reverse complement strand
TTATACCCCTGTTTTAATTTGATATTTAATGAAAAATATTGATTATCTGAAGTAGAAATTGTTAGATTTTTAAATACAAATTTTTGAGTAGAAGACAAATTATCATCTATAAACTGAAAAATAGAGTTATTGGTTGTAGTGTTTATATCCCAGCAATAAGGTGTTGAAGAAGAAAAAGCAAGAGTCTTAGAAGATGTACTATTTTCAAAATACACTCCGTAAGCACAAATATTAAAATCAGGATTAGTTGGATCTTTTAAAATAGAAAGAGACATATTACTTGAAATACTTAAAGCATCAGATATTTTTTTAAAAGTTTCCCTTGGATAAAAAAAATCAAAAGTAATATTTTGAATAGAAAAAAAAACTGGTAATAATGTTAAAATTATTAAAATAACAAAACTTACTTCTACTATAGTAAAAGCCTTCATATAAAAATTTTATCAGATATTTTTATATTTAAGAAGGAAAAAGATTTAAATCATATTATAGTATAGTTTTATACTGAAAATCATCAAATTTATAAAAATAATCAATAACAAAATAATAATAGATAATTAACCTGATTGACATTTATAATCAGGATTAGGACCTATATTTATCTTGCATTCTTCAGGATTTGCATCTCGCCATATGGATGATCCGGGAATAGATTTATAACATATGCAACTAGGAGCACTTCCCCATTTGTATCTTACTCCATCAGGTATAGCCACACAACAAGTAGAACTATAATCTCCACGTGAAACCTTAACTTGAACAGTTGTAGAAGGGGTACGACCCATAGGTGATAGAATCATAAACTTCGGAGTGAAAGTTGCGCCACTTCCTGTTGTAGGAGTAGCATTAACGAAGGTAGTTGTAATAACTTCCCATGTCAAATTACTAGTTATTTGATTCCCAGAACCATCGCTTGCCCAAAAAGGATTAATAGTATCTCCTGAACTTGAAGCAATAGCATAGTAAGGATGACAAACAAGAGAAGAGTTTGGATTAGTTTGCGCATACGCTTCACCACAGCCACTAATTAAACTATTTAATATAATTTTACTACTTTTATCATTATTTTCACTATTTTTGTTTACAACAAAAAAAGGCGATAAACCAAACACCTTAAAAATCACTCCAGCCAACAAAACTATTAAAAATAACTTTAAAAAAATATTTTGCTCTTTTATTTTCTGAAGCATCATTTAAATATTTTGTTGTTTTAACTATTTTGGTTTGTTTTCTTGTGATTTCTTTTATATTTTAAACTTCTTCTAAACTATTTTATTTAACTTTTATGAATATAAATTTATTTTATGAATAATTTAATTAATTACCCATACATAAAAGATTTGCATTAGTAGCACATTGACTTGTAGCGCTCCATGTTACACCCCCACCTAACATTTGGCTGCCAATATTACAATACCAGTCTCCTGGAACTGGATTTAAAGCATTTGAGTATAAATTTGGAGCCTGAGATGTTGAATTTTCCAAAACTGCTGCAAGAATGAAATGAGCTCCTTCTCCAGCTCCCGTGCTAGAACATGCTACATATCCATATGTTTTACCAGGTCCAGGATCTTTTATTTCACTTGACAATATACCCTTCTCTTTCAATTCCTGCATTAAAGTATTATAGTTAGAAGTAGTAGGATACCTTGCAAATTTTGTAATATAAAGAGACAAAGCATTGGATACATTTCCTAGGTCAGCAACTCTTCTTGTATCTCTAGCAGTTGAAGTTTGACCTCCTAAGTTTCTTAAGACTAAACCAACCAATATTCCAATAATAACTAAAACCATTGCCATTTCGATTAATGTAAAACCTTGTTTTTTAGTGCTCATTTTTAATTTTTATTTTAATTTTTTAAATACGACCATAAGTTAGATAATTTTTAATTAAAATTAACTTAATTTATATTCTTAATTTTATCATAAAATTTAAAAAAGTTATCCACAGGTTTTAAAATTCAAAAGATTCTTTATATTGAGGAATAATAGTTTCTATTGCTAATTCATCCATTATCCTAGTTTTTAAGGCTTCTTTTGATTCTATATCTCCATGAGTTAGCATAATTTTTTTAATTTTAAACCTTTGAGGTTTGATCCAGTTTAAAATAGCTTCTTGATCAGGATGAGCAGAATAAGAAAAAAGTGTTAAAATTTCAGCTTTTACATCATAATCATTACCGTTTATTTCAATCTTTTTTTCTCCATCAAGTATTTTTCTTCCTAGCGAACCTTTGGCTTGATAACCTACAAATAAAAGAGTAGTTTCAGGTAGTTCAATATATTCCTGTAAAATATTTAAAATCCTTCCACCAGTAATCATTCCTGATCCAGCTAAAATAATTTTAGGGGGTGAGCAAGAAAACATCTCTTTTTCATCTTTAAAATCTCGAATTATCTTTAAATACTGCTTGTCAAAAATACCAGAAGATAAAATTTCTTTGGCTGATTGCGGATTAAGATATTCAGCATATTTTTCATAAATTTTTGAAATTTTTAAAGCTAAAGGGCTATCCAAAAAAATCCTTACTGGAGGTATTTTTTTCTCTTTAATTAAAGACTGAATATCAAAAATAATTTCTTGAGTTCTTTCAACGGCAAAAGCAGGAACAATAAGAATCCTTTTTTGATAAATAGTTTTTTCAAGTATTTTTTCTAAAATCAATTTTCTTTTATCTAAATCTTCATGGAGCCTGTTTCCATAAGTTGATTCTAAAACCAAATAATCAGTTTTTGGCAAATCATCTAATTTATAAGTTAGACTTTTGCCCTCATTACCCAAATCTCCAGAGAAAACAAAATTATTTATTTTTAAAAAGGCAGAACCTAAGATATGTCCAGCATTAAAAAAAGTAATTTCAAAATCTTTAATTTTAAAAATATCATAATAATCAAGAGCTTGCCACCTAGACATTAATTTCTCAATATCTTCTTGCTGATATAAATTTTCCTGATTAAAATTAATACAATTTTCTTGAATAATTTTTTGAGAATCAATTAAAATTTCTTCAGCTATATCCTTTGTTGGCAAAGTAGAATAAATATATCCCTTAAATCCTTCTTTTAAAAGTTTGGGCAATCTACCTACATGATCAAGGTGCCCATGAGTTATAAATACCGCATCTATAGAAGATGGTT
>JAPYXA010000069.1 GCA_028276075.1 Minisyncoccota bacterium | reverse complement strand
CATACTTGGCGTCTTTTGAAAATTTAGTTTTTAAAAGTTGATTAGCTAATTCTTTAGCTTTTTCTAAATTATCGGCATTTAAAAAGTCATACATAAGTTTAACTTTTAAACCTAAATCTTTTTCTGCACTTTGGATTTTATCTTCTTGTTTATACGATTCTTCTTTCATTTGCTTATTTTTTAGTTCTTGATCTACTTTTGACTCTTTTATCTGTATTTTTACGGGCGTATTTATAGGAGACTGTTTTTGTGAGCTTCCTTTAAGAATAGTTTCTTCTTGTTGATTTGTTTAACTTGATTACTGCTTGATAATGGCTTAACTTCTTGCTCTACTTTTATTTCTTTTGTTTGTATGTTTAAAGTTTCATTTTGCGATACTGAAGTTTTTCCAATCTCAATTTTCACATTAAACCCGTACTGTAATAAGTAATCTTTCAATCTCTGGATATAGGCTGAGTCCTTAGATTCAGCACAGATTATTTTTTTATTATCTAAAAAACATTTATTAAATCCATAATTTTTTAATGATTCAATAGTAGTCTTGTAATCTTTCTGTGGAATAACAATTAGCTTATAAACTTCTTCAGCATGACTTAAAGAGAAGGAAAATAAGAATGATAATAAAATTTTTTTATTCATCTTTCCACTCCTGAATTTAAAAATAACTCAAAGGAATCGCAAAAATAATTATTCTTATCAGTATTTTTTAACTCTTTATACTTTTTAAAATATTTATCGTCATTATACAGAATATAAAACCATCTATAAACACAAAATGGAGATTCTTGTTTTATCTGGTTTTGTTCATTTAGCTTAAAAGTCAATGGTATATAACCTTCTTTTTTAAAGAATTCATCTATTGTTTTGAAAGAATTTCTTAATATTTTTACATCATAGTTTGATAATAAAAAGTAAGGAATAAGTCTGTATACATCCATGTTTATCTCTGAATTTAAAGATAATTTTTTTTCTATTAAGTTAAATCTAACTGTATTTGTTAATGGAGATAAAGTTATTATATTATTCAAAAGGTAATCTAAACTAAGTTTAAACAATCTATCATTTTTAAATTCCTTTAAAATGAAAGGAATGTAGTATGAAGGAAAAATTTGTATATCATATTTTTCGTTTGAAAAGCCATAGGCTCCAGGTAATAGAAGTATATTTTTCCTCTCTTTTTCATCTAAAACAACAACTATTAGTCTTTTTATACTATTTTTAATTTTATTGTAATCTTCTAAATATTCTTCGTTTTTCCATTTTAAGTATGCAAGTCTTAAAGCATATGCAATTAGCAAATCTCCATCAGTTGCGTTATTTTTATCCATAACTTTATTGTTATAATGCCAAGAAAAAAGATAATCCTCCCTAAGCATATTTACCTTAGTCCATTTCCAAAGTTTGTAAAATGTGTCTTTATCATTGTATATAACAGCCAAAATCATTCCGTATCCTTGGCTTTCTGAAGTTACTCTATTGTTATTATAAGGGTCTATGATAAAGCTGTCATTTTTAAAGTACTTATTTTTATATTCCTGCCATGATAACTCCTGAGCTTTAACACTAAATAAACCAAGTAAAAATACTACAACAATAAAAACCTTAATCATATTAGATCTCTCCTTCTAATCTTCTTTTCTCTCTTATGTCAAGAAGTTTTTTGATGATTAAAGAAAGAATAACAACAACAGCTAAAAATCCAAGTATAAATTTTGTTGGAGAATATCCAAATTCATATAAAAGTTTTTCAAAAAATGGCATATGTCCAATAAAATATGTTGGATTAATTTTATCACTGAAGTACTGATTTATATAGAAATCCCAGATTGCAACATCACCTTTTATAGTTCCTGCATATTTTGGAAGGAATAAGCTGTATACAGCATTTGGAAGATTTTGTATATTCTCTGATGTGATAATTGTAATCGTTCTATCATTATTATAAGGTGATTGTGTCATAATATAAAATACTTGGTTGGTTAAAGCATTTTGATAAGTGAGTTTAGCTAATTTATTTTCTTTTTCTTCATTTCCGGAAACTTTAAATCTTAGACTTTCTTTAATAAACTTTAACACCGGATACTTTAAATCTATATTAGTATCAGATATTTTTAAATTAGAATTTTTGTAAAATTCAATTGGAAGATTTTTGCCTAAGGCAATAATGTCTTTATCTTTAAGTTTAGAAACATCACTTGTAACGGTTAAGCCTAAGAAAGGTGTCCAAACTTTCGTTCCCATATAAGCTGATAATGTTAATAATGATGTTATAGTATTTGGGTCTTTCTCGGATAAATAGATAGCCGTTTCTTTTAGGTCTGGATTGATTGAGTATGGAAAAGCATCGGAAACAAAAAAATCTAAATTAGGCATTTCAAACCAAAAAGGCAATTTCGGAATCTGAATATACGAACGCTGTGAAAAGATGGCTCCTTTGAGAGCGTATAAGTTTGGAGATATACAAAAGCCCCCGCCAGGCGGCATCATAGCATATTCAATTTTAAGCTTATTTTTCCCGGGAACTAATAAATAAGCCGGTATTTTAATGTCCTCTTCTTTTAAAACTACACCATATTTTTTATCCATCTTTAAAGATGTAATGTATTTATCATTTAAATAAATATTGATAACAGAGTCTTCTCTTGCGCCTGCTCCATAGTTGTACGCAAAATGGAATAATATTTTTTTATTTCCTTGAACGAATATGCCAACCGGTATATTAAATTCAATTTCTGCAGGGGGCGGGAATAATCCTGATACTTTTATATCATCATAGCCCAAATCATAAAAGTAAATCTTTTTACCTAAGGGTGTTAAGTTATTTGATTCGAATTTTTCTACTTCTGGATTTTTCCCTTGATAAATTTGATAAAACTTTCCGGTGAAAAGTTCGTTTTTTACTTTTATGAAATTATTAACGTTCTTTTCAAGTTGGTCTAAAGAGTTTCCTGAAATAAGAACTACTGCTTTTGTTATGTTATTTGGATTTGGAATAATATAGGTATCCGGGAAGTTCTCATTTTGTAAATTTAGAAAATTTTTTATAAAGCTTTTTGTTCCAATTATAAACACATCTCGGTCTGATGGTAATTCTTTATAATAGCTTATAAAAATCCTTCTGTATCTTATAAAGGAGCCTATATATCCGGATAATTTTGATGCAAGT
>JAPYXA010000068.1 GCA_028276075.1 Minisyncoccota bacterium | reverse complement strand
TGGATCGATAAATTCAATTTCCCCCCCAGTAGGTATACCTTTGGCTAAATAACTAAACTTTACTTTTGGAAATTTCCTTTTAAAAAGTTCTAAATACTTGAAAGTTGCTTCAGCTTCTCGAGTATAAGGCAAACAAATTATTACTTCTTTAATCTTTCCACTTAATAATCTCTCTTCAAATATTTTAAGTCTTTCTTTTATTAAACTTTTATCTTCAAAAGGAACAATCAATCCTCCCAAAATAAAATATTTTCCATCAAAAATTTTAGCAGTTTCCAAAGTTAAAACATCTGTTTCTCTTAAAACTAAAGCTATTATCTCATCTTTTCTTTTAGGATTAGAACAAACTGAACATAATTTATCAATAGTAGGGAAAAAACAATTTTCACAGAAATCAACCTCTTTAAAAAGAATTGATAGGTTCTCTAAGAATTTATCTTTTGTTTGTTTATCTTGCCTTAAAAGCCAAAAAAATAAACGCAAGGCTTGCCTTGGCCCTATTTCTGGGAAAGAATCAAAAAAATCAATTATTTTTTTAAACAAAGGAATTAGCATTAATGATATTCCATTTCAGAAAATTCTTCTTCAATAGAATAAAATGAAACTGTTTCGGGATCAAAATATAAATCTATACTACCTATAGGACCATTTCTATGTTTAGCAATAATTATATTAACCTGGTTAGATGGTAAACCAGCGGCTCCCTCTTTTGGTCTATGAATAAAAAGCACAACATCGCTATCCTGTTCAATAGATCCACTTTCTCTCAAATCGCTTAATCTGGGAATAGAGCTAATTCTTTTTTCCGGTTCACGAGAAAGCTGAGATATGGCTAAAACTGGAACTTCTAATTCCCTAGCTATTTCCTTTAAATTTTTCGAAACTTCAGAAACTTCTTGTACTCTACTTTCAAATTTCTTATTGGATCTTATAAGTTGTAAATAATCAATAATTATGAGACCTAGCTCACCTATTTCATGTTTTAATTTTCTTGACATAGTTCTAATTTGCAAATCTGTCAATGAAGGGCTATCATCAACAAAAATAGGCGCTTTTTTTAATCTTTCAGAAGCTTCATAAACTAAAGAAAGTTCATTAACATCCCCATCATTAATAAGCTTTCCGGTTCTTAACCTCCATAAACTAACTTGTGCTTCAAGAGCAATAAATCTATCAACAATTTGATCCTTAGACATTTCCAAAGAAAAAATACCAACAGGAATATTTTCACCTACTGCTAAATATCTTGCTATATTTAAAGCAAAAGCAGTTTTACCCTGAGAAGGTCTTGAAGCTAAGATAATCAAATCAGATTTTTGTAACCCTCCTAAATAAAGATCTAATTTTGAAAAACCAGTAGGTACCCCTCGTATAATTAAACCCTTTTGTAAATCTTCAATTCTTTTTAAGGTTTGATCTATTAAAGAACTAACAGGACTAAATTCATAAGAATAAACCCTCTCAGTAATAGAAAATATTCTCTTTTCAACCTCATCTACTAATTCTTCGGCATCTCTATCTCCTTCTTCAATAAGCTCTTTGATCTTCTTTGACAAATCAACTAAATCTCTTCTTGCTTTCTGGGTTTTAATTAATTTTGCATATGAGTAAATATTACCTATATTAGGTGCTTTATGAATTAAATAAACTAAATAATCTTGTCCTCCTATTTCTTCTAAATTCTTTTTCTCTTTTAAACGATTACCAACAGTAATCAAATCAATACCCATTCTTTTTTCGAATAATTCTAAAATAGTTTGGTAAACTAACTGATTTTCTTTTTTTAAAAAATCATCAGGTTTTAAAATATCAACTATTTTAATAACTGCTTCATCATCAATTAGCAAAGATCCCAACAAAGCTTCCTCTACTTCCTCAATAGATAAATTTGTTAAAATCTCAGATTCCATAAAAATAATTATCTTAAAATAATAAAAAAAGTCAAAATGAGGAAAACTTCTGGAAAATATAATAACGATCGCTTCTATAAGCGATCGTTATTTGTTATATTCTTCTATTAAGGCCCTTATCTTTTCTTTTAGTCTTGAATTAAAGCTTCTACCCCCTCCCAACGACTTGGGAGTTCTTTCAAGAAAGTTTAAAACTGATTGCCACTCCTTCTGTTCCAGTCTGTTTTTTAAAAAATCAAGGAACTCCCTTTCAATTATTATATCTTCTGGAGAAGAAAAATCTACTACCAATTCTTCAATATCAGGTATTTCTTCTCCAGAAGGAAACATATCAGCAAAGAGGAGCTCTTTTTGGGAATTCATTCTTTTCTTCATGTTGAGAAGGTAAACGCTTTTTTGGTAGAAGCCGGAAATTAAAACAAGAATAGACTGACGCAAACTAACATAAGAAGGAGGAGGCCATCTAGTTAAACAGTCAAAAATGTATATTTTTACTTCTTGAAGGACATCCTCCCTCTCGCACCTTTTTAGCTTAATCAAATGATTAAGCTTATCAGCAACATTAGGAATGGTTATTATTCTTTTTAGCTCTTTTTCTACTTCTTCCCACTTCCATCTCATTTTTATCCCTCCTTGAGATGTTTAGAATTCTAAAATAAATTATAATACTTTTATTTTTATTATAAAAAATTTATTTAACTTAAAAATTTAGGATTTTAGTGATTGAAGTTTGTGGACCCGAGGGGATTCGAACCCCTGACCTCCGGTGTGCAAAACCGGTGCTCTACCAACTGAGCTACGGGCCCTTGTTTTTTGTCCCCAGGAGGAATCGAACCTCCACTTCAGCCTCCGCAGGGCTGTGCTCTTCCATTAAGCTATGGGGACTAAAAATAATTTTAGATTTTAAATTTAATTTTATGATGAATTTTACTTTTAATTATAAAATAAAAAATAAATAAATTTGATATATACAAAATTAAAATTTTTAACTATATTTTATTTTAAACTTTATCTGAAAAATTTTTATATTAAAATTTTTAAAAAGTTTTTAAAACTTTAATAAGAAATATAAAAATCTAAAATTAAATCTATCCACTAACCAAATATTTTTCAATTTTAATTTTAATGTTATAATTAAGTAAGATTTGCCCCCATCGTCTAAAGGTTAGGACACCACTCTTTCAAGGTGGAAATACCGGTTCGATTCCGGTTGGGGGCGTACTAAAAATTACTAAGGAAATAAAATGGCAAAAACTAAAATAGCTA
>JAPYXA010000006.1 GCA_028276075.1 Minisyncoccota bacterium | reverse complement strand
TTAATAATACATATGTTTTAACTGTACCCAAATCTTTGCTTTGTCAGGGTAATACAGGTGTTTATTAAAATTTAAAATTTTTTATGTCTAAAATCTGATAAAAAATTTTATTCTTTAAAGATTTTTATCTATTTAATTTTTAAAAGGTCGTTATTATACTCGATTTTAAATTATCAAAAATGAAATATCCCTATTCTTTACCCACTCTTAACTATTCTTATGATGCTTTAGAGCCTTATATTGATAAAATGACAATGGAAATTCATCATACTAAGCATCATCAAGCTTATATTAATAATTTAAACTCTGCTTTAGAAAAATATTCAGAGTTTCATGATTTAGAACTTGAAGAGATTTTAAAAAAATTGAACCAGCTTCCTGAAGAAATAAAAACTGCAGTAAGAAATAATGGTGGAGGCCATTATAATCATTCTTTGTTTTGGGAGATAATGAAGCCAAATGGCGGAGGTGAACCAAAAGGAAAATTAAAAGAAGAAATTGAAAAAAATTTTGGAAGCTTTGAAGAATTTAAAAAATTGTTTTCAGAAACAGCAATTAAACATTTTGGTTCTGGTTGGGGTTGGTTAGTTTTAAGCTCTGATAGAAAGTTGAAAGTTTATTCTCTTTTAAATCAAGATACTCCATTAATGAATGGCGATATTCCTATTATGGGAATTGATGTGTGGGAGCATGCTTATTACTTGAAATATCAAAATAGAAGAGCTGAATATATCGAAGCATGGTGGAATGTTATTAATTGGGATAAAATTGAAGAAAATCTGTCAAAATATTTATAATTTGAGAATTAAACTTTCAAATAAGCGTAATTAATAGAAGTGAATAATCGGCTTAATAATAATGGTTTTTCTTATTGTAGGTGCTATATTTTATTTATATCAGAGACAAAAAACTTTGAAAACCATCCAGCTTCTTGAATTTTCTGCCCCGCCATCTCAAGAAGTTATCCCGAAGAAATCTTTTAATCTTTTCAGGCTTAGCCATTTTATATCTTATTGGAGTTATTTTTACTTTAGGAATTTTCAGCGATGTAGCCATTCGTGATATAGGCCTTTTAATATTAGCTGTAGGTATATTTTTAGAAGAATTTAGAAAAATCAAAAAAGAAGGAAAATCTTAAATTTTTAAATCAAAATCAAAAACTTGTTTTTAAAAAATCTTAGTTAGATAAATTTTTCAATGGAGATTATTAAAGAAGTTTTATTAAAAAATAAATCACCTAAGCAAGTTGTTTTAAAAAATACTTTTTGGCTTTCTCTGGGACAATTTTTTATTCGTTTATTCAAGTTTCTTTTAGTTGTTTTTTCAGCAAGAATTTTAGGACCAGAAGGTTGGGGCTCTTTTCAGTATATTTTATCTATTGTCGCTATGTTTTTTCTTATAAGTGATTGGGGTATTAGCAATTTACTTATAAGAGATTATCAACAAAAAGGGGATTTCAAAGAAAGAATTCATACTGGGAGTTTAATTAGAGAAATTTTGGTTTTTTTATCTTTAATTATTGCTTTAATGGCATCTTTAATTTTTGAAAACCAAAATTTTAGAAAAACATTTATTATTCTTGCCTTCTTTTTATTTTTGAGCAATCTGCGAGATTATATAACAAGTTTTTTCCAAGCTATTCAGAAAATGGAAAAACAATTTGTTGTTAATTTTATTGAAAGCTTATTGACTTTAATTTTTGGTATTATTTTTCTTTTAACTTTAAAAAATATGGCTTCTCTTTCCCTGGCTTATTTTTTAGGCATGTTCTTTTCCTTGATTTTCTGTCTTCTTTTGGCCAAAAATTTTTTGATTTACCTAAAGCCCAAAATAAACTATGAATTTATTAAATATTATCTTATCAATGGTTTACCTTTAGCACTTTTTGGTATGTTAGGTTTTATATTTTTTACCACTGATCAAATAATTTTAGGTAAACTAAAAGGAGTAGAGACGGTTGGTTATTACTCCATTGCCACACGAATTATCTTAATTTTAACAACTTTTCCATCTTTATTTTTAGCTTCACTTTTCCCTCAATTAGCTTTAAGTGTAAGCAATAAAGAGAGATTAAAAAATATTTTCAAAAAATCAATTCCTTTTATTTTGTTAATAAGTTTTTCTATTTTTGTTTTTGTTTTAATTTTTGCTGATTTCCTTCCTTTGCTTTTCGGCCAAAAATATATTCCTTCGATTCAACCACTTAAACTTTTATCTTTAATTTTACTTTTCCTTCCTTTAACTAATTTATTTGACAATTTTCTTTTTTCAATTAATAGACAATGGCAAGATTTTTTCATCACTCTATTTTGTGCTCTTTTAAATGTTGTTTTAAATTTCATCTTAATTCCCCAATATTCAATTTTCGGTGCCATTTATGCAACTTTAATTTCTCAATTTGTGAATTTAATTTTGACCTCTTTGCTTTCTTATAAATATTTTTTACGATTAAATAAATGATTGGTTTATAATTAAATTATGAAACTTGAACATTATTCAGCTAAAAAATTAAAAGAAGAAATTTTGAAAATTTTAAGTAAATATTTAGATCTCTCTCAATATAAAGTTTTCTTTTTTGGTTCAAGAGTTAAAGGAAATGCAGATGAAAGGGCTGATATAGATATTGGTATCGAAGGCCCAGAAATTCCAGCTTATATAAAACTTGAGATTGAAGAAGAATTAGAAAATTTACCAATCCTGTATAAAATTGATTTTGTCGATTTTAATAATGTTGATGAAAAATTCAAAAAAGTCGCAAAAGAATATGTTGAATACATAAACTAAAATGACTAAATTTGAATCATTGTTAGAAGATTTTGAAAAGATTTTAACGAAACTCGACGAAGTTTTAAGATTAGAAAAAACAGAAATTAACAGAGACTCAGCCATACAAAGATTTGAGATCGCCGTAGATTTAGCCTGGAAAACTTTAAAAACTTATTTAGAAGAATATAAAGGAATAATTTGTAGATCACCTAAAGGATGTTTTCGAGAGGCTTTTTCTCAGGGTATTATTAATTACGACGATTATTGGATAAAAATTATTGATTTTCGAAATCAAGCAGCAAATCTTTATAGTGAAGCTCTGGCTGATAAAATTTATGGGGATCTGCCGAAAGTTTTAGAGTATCTAAAAATTTTATATGATACTCTAAAATCTGGAAAATAAAATTTTTATTAACTTGTGATGAGATTTTTTAAGCTTGACCTTCAAAATTTTCGTGTTAAAATATAAGTTAATCTAAAAAATTTTTAGGTTATGTTAAAATTATTTTAAATATGAAAAAAATTGGTATCATTGGTTTGGGAATAACAGGTAAAGTTTTATTTGATTGGTTTAAAAAAAAGAAAATTGATTTTAAAGGCTATGATAAGTTTAAGAATATTGGAAGCATAGAAGAATTAAAAGATAGAGAAATTATTTTTTTATGTCTACCAACTCCTTATAATAAAAAATCAGGTTATGATCTTTCTGCTTTAATTGAAAATATAGAATTTTTTAAAGAATCAAAAATTTTTGTTATTCATTCCACGGTTTTACCTGGGACAACAGAAAATTTTCAGAAAAAATATAAAAAACATTATTTTTTATTTAATCCAGAATTTTTAAGAGAAGCTGACCCTTGGGGTACTTTTATTAAAACTGATTTACAAATTATTGGTTATACTCAAAAATCGAAAAAATTTGCAGAAGATATTTTAAAACTTTTACCTAAAGCAAAAAATTTAACTACAATTATGCCGGCAACTGAAGCAGAAATAATTAAACAAGCAGTTAACTCATTTTTATCAATGAAGGTTATTTTTGCTAATCAAATTTATGAACTTACCAAAAAATTAAAAGCAAATTATGAATTTGTGAGAAAAGGTTTGGAAAATGAAAGAAGATTAGGTAAAAGTCATTTTGATGTTTTACATAGTGGCTATAGAGGTTTTGGTGGTAAATGTTTACCCAAAGATTTAAATGCTTTAATTGTTCATTATAAAAATCTAAAATTAAATTCTGAACTTTTTGAAACAATCTGGAAAATAAATTTTCAATATTTAAAAAACCAAAAATTATTAAAAAGACTTTATGAAGATTGGTTAAAGAATAAAAGTTAAAATGAAAAAAATTTTAATCACAGGAAGCAGTGGAACAATTGGAACAAGATTGGGCGAGAAACTATTGAATTTAGGATATGAAATTATAGGCGTTGATTGGAAAACAAATAAATGGCACAAAAATTTAGAAAAAAGAACAATCCATTTGGATTTAAGAAACAAAAATTTAGTTTTAAAAAAATTACCTAAAAAATTAGATTTAATAATTCATTTAGCTGCTAATGCCCGTGTTTATGAATTAGTTAAAAATCCAGATTTAGCTAGAGATAATATGATAACAATCTATAATATTTTAGAATATGCAAGAATTAATAAAATTAAAAATATCATCTTTGCTTCTTCAAGAGAAGTTTATGGAAATACAAAAAAAGCAAAACACAAAGAGGAAGATGTGAAAATAGAAAATTGCGAAAGCCCCTATTCTGCTTCAAAAATTTCAGGAGAAGCACTGATTCGTTCATATCATAAATGTTTTGGAATAAATTATGTAATTACTAGGTTTTCTAATGTTTATGGGATGTATGACGAAAGCGATAGAGTTATTCCTCTTTTTATTAGAAAAGCAATTAAAAATGAAAATATTGTAGTTTTTGGTAAAGATAAAATTTTAGATTTTACTTATATAGATGATGCTGTCGAGGGTGTTGTTAAAGTAATAGAAGTGTTTAATAAAGTTAAAAATAACATATTTAATATAGCCACAGGTAAAGGAACAAAAATTTTATTTGTAGCACAATTGATAAAAAAATTTTTAAATTCTAAGTCAAGAATAATTATTAAACAAAATAGACCAGGCGAAGTTGTAAAATACATAGCCGATATTTTAAAGGCCAAAAAATTATTAAATTATGAACCAAGAACCAATATCGTAGAGGGAATTAAAAAGACAATTAAATGGTATAAATTTTAATGTTAAAAAAATGAAAATAATTATAGTAGTCCCAACTATAAGGGAAAATTCAATTAAAAGATTTTTAAGCGATTGGGAATCAGTTTTTGAAAAACATAAAATTCATTTGATAGTTGTTGAAGATAATCCAGAGAAAACTTTCAATATAAAAGAAAAGGATTACAAATTTAAGATTTCCCATTATTCCTGGGAAGACATAGAAAAAGACTTAGGTAAAGATAGTTGGATAATTCCAAGAAGAACCTCTGCTATTAAAAGTTATGGTTTTTGGAAAGCTTATCAAGAAAACTCGGATTTGATTATTACATTAGATGATGATTGTTATCCGATAGAAAATTATCTAAGAAATTTTCAAAAAGTTAACTTAATACAAATTTATAAAAAAAATCTTTTTAAAAGTAAATTTAAAGAAACAGCTTGGATTTCTACAATAAATCAAATTCGACCAAGAGGATTGCCATACCAAAGATTAGAAAGATTAATAGATCCAAAACAAATAATTTTAAATCATGGTTTATGGGCAAATATTCCAGATTTAGATGCTAAAACGCAATTGTCTATTAAAAAAATTCCTAAAATAGAAAAATATTTTTTAAATCAAATAATTCCTCAAGGAAAATATTTTTCCATGTGTGGAATGAATATAGGATGGAAAAGAGAATTAACTCCAGCAATGTATTTTATGTTAATGGGTAAAGATAAAAATGAAAAAAATTGGGGATTTGATAGATTTGATGATATATGGGCTGGTATATTTACTAAAAAAATTTGTGATTATTTAGGATATAGAATAATATCTGGATATCCTGTTGTTTGGCATGACAGAGCTAGTGACCCATATAAAAATTTAGAAAAAGAAAAAACAGGAATAAAAGTAAACGAATATTTATGGCAAGAAGTTGATAAAATTAAGTTAACAAAGTCAAATTTTAAAGAATGTTATAAAGAATTAGCAGTAAAATTAAATTTAAAAACTGATTATTTTAAAAAACTTAAAAAAGCAATGATTATTTGGTCCGAATTATTTTAAATAAAATTTAAGAAAATTTAAAAATATAATTTAAATGTCCACCCAGGTTTCTATAATATTACCAACATATAATTCTGAGAAATTCATCCATAGATCGATAAAAAGTGTATTGAATCAGACGTATAAAAATTGGGAATTAATTATCATAGATGATGCTTCTACTGATAGCACAAAAGAAATTATTAAAAATTATGAAAAAGAATATAAAAAAATTAGGTCTATACTCCTAGAAGAAAATTCAGGTGGTCCGGCAAAGCCTTTTAATATAGGCATCCGAAATTCTGATAGTGAATTTATTGCATTTCTTGAATCAGACGATGAATGGGTTCCGGAGAAATTAGAAAAGCAATTAAAAATTTTAGAAAAATTTACAAATGTTGGACTTGTTTCTTGTTTTGCTTTCAGGATATTATCTGATAGTACAAAAAAATTGTATAAAACCCCATATTCGGGACTTTTAGAAAAAACAAAATGGATGATTTTTTGGGAAAAGTGGGGGATTATTAGTCCTAGTACGGTTATTATTAGAAGATCAGTTATAGAAAGAATCGGATTTTTTGATGAAAAAATAAAGGCAGGAACAGACGTAGATTTTTATTTAAGATGTATTAAAGAATTTGATTTTTATTTTATAGATGAGCCTTTAGTTAATTATTATGAATCCGAAGAGAGTTTAAGTAAAAAACAATTTTGGAGGAGGTGGATACCAGAGTATGAATATATGCTTGAAAAATACAAGGAAGATTTTAAAAAATGCAAAAAAGCAAAAAGCAGATTTTTAAGAACATTAGCAACTTGTTATTTATTAGAAGGAAATTTAGAAAAAAGCAGAAAATATTTATTGCAAGCTATTTTAAATCACCCAACCAATTTTAGATTGTATCCACAGTTTTTATTAACTTTAGTTCCAAAATTATACAAAAAAATTTTATTTTTAAAAAGAAAAAGTTTTTAATAGACACATTATAATGAGGTATAATTAAAAAATGTCGATATTAATTTTTAATGTTAACAAACAATGAAAAATAAAATTTTAATTACCGGTGGGAAAGGATTTTTAGGTAAAAGATTAACGAAAGCTTTAGTTAATAAAGGATATAAAATTATTACTTTTGATATCGTCGATGCTCAAGATATTACCAAACCTCAACAAATTGAAAGGTCAATAAAAAATTGCGATATTGTAATACATTTGGCAGCAGTTGCTGATTTAAATTACGCAAGAGAGCATCCAAAAGAGACAATGGACATAAATATTTTAGGCACAATTAATGTTTTAGAAGGATGTAGAAAATATAAAAAAAATTTAATTTTTGCTTCCACTTGCTGTGTTTATGGAAATCCAGATACCCATCCTGTTGATGAAAAAACTTACCCTAAACCAACGGAAATTTATGCTCATTCGAAATTAGCGGGAGAGCATTTGATTTTAGGGTATTCAAAACATTTTGGAATAAAATATAACATATTAAGATTAGCAACTTTTTATGGACCGGAAATGAGACCAGCTTTAGCTCCTTATGTCTTTTTGAGTAAGGTAATGAAAGGAGAACCTATTGAAATTCACGGAACGGGAAAACAAACGAGAACTTTCACTTATGTTGATGATATTGTGGATGGAATTGTTGCAGTTTTAGAATCCGGAGTTTGGAATGAAATTATAAACATTACTACTGAAGAAGAAACATCAGTTATAAAATTAGCAAAATTAGCAATGAAAATTGTAGGGAGAAAAGTCCCTTTAAAATTTGTCGCCGATAGACCAGGCCAAATCAAAAAAGAGCAAATTTTAGCAAGAAAAGCAAAAAAATTATTGGATTGGGAAGCAAAAGTATCAATGGAAGAAGGATTAAAATTGACTTATGAATGGATGAAAATATTAAAAAATCTTTAAAATATGTTTAAAAAATTTTAGTTAAACATGTATCTACTTAAAAAATCAATTTTTGTTTTAAAGAATTATGGGTTAAAAGCTTTTATTAAGAAAGCTATTAGATTTCCAATAAATAGATTAAATCTTTTAAGACAAAGAAAATCAGAAGAAAAAGCAAGAAAAAACTCCGAAGAAGTAATTAATCTTTTAAAATCATTTTCATCTAACAGCCCAGAAGAAATTTTCGACTTTTTTTGGAATTTTTATAATGGTTTAATAAGACCAATGCAAATAAAAGAAGAATTTGTTGAACTTTTAAAAATTTTCCAAGAATTAAATCCAAAATATATTTTAGAAATTGGGACCGCAAATGGAGGAACACTTTTTTGTTTTTGTAAATTAGCGCAAGATAATGCAATGATAATAAGCATTGATTTACCAGAAGGACCTTTTGGTGGAGGCTATCCAGAATGGAAAATGCCAATTTATCAAGCTTTTGCAAAAGAAAATCAAAAAATTTATTTATTAAGAAAAGATTCTCATAAAGAAGAAACGTTAGAAGAAGTTAAAAAAATTTTAAATGGCAATCAATTAGATTTTCTTTTTATTGATGGAGATCATTCTTACGAAGGAGTTAAAAAAGATTTTGAAATGTATTCAACCTTAGTTAAAAAAGGAGGGATTGTTGCTTTTCATGATATAGAAAATAATGACCCAAACGGATTAGATATAGAAGTTTTTAGGTTCTGGCGATTTTTAAAAAACAAATATTTAAATAAAGAACTTGTTGTGTCTAAAAAAACTATAATAGGTAAACTTAAATACGGAATAGGTATTATTTTTATAACCTAAATAAAAAATTATATACGCTATCTTTTTATGTAAGATATAGAACTCTGTTGTTAGAAGTAATGTAAATTTATTTCTATATATCAAAAAAGAATATTTTTAATCTTTAAAACAAATCAGCCCATATTGTCATTGCTCTTTTGAGTTTTGAAAAATATTCATCATTTAATGGTAATTTATTTGCTAATTCTTTATAGCAATCAGCAAAATTATCAGATTCAAGCTGAATTTCATCAACAATTTTCCATAGTTTTTCATTCATTTCTATACCTTTTGCTTCTTTTTGTAAATTTCTAAAAACATCACTTTGTCTATCGTGCCATACAATCGGATGACCACTAACTACATGATATCCCAGATGATCACATATTTTTTTGAAAAATACTCCGGCCCATATATCATCAAATCTATCGTAGGGATATTTTTCATCGTTTTCCCCCATATTCATTAAGAGAAAATATAGAGCAGGAACTGCCTCTTTTTTAAAAACTATATTCATTCCACACATAGGAAAATACATTCGTGGTGGAATTAGTGTGTCAATAATATAATTTCTATAGTCAGAAGTAAAACCTAAAAGTTGATTAGGAGCATCTAAGTCAGGAATGTTAGCCCATAGACCATGGTTTAAAATTATGTTTAAATTTTTAAAGATCCTTTCTGTTGTTAGATTTCTATATGGGAAGCCTCGAGGACGGATATTTAGAACTGTAGATTCCCATCTTCGTTCTTCAAGTTTTAACTCATATGAGCATAATCTTTTCAAACAAGTGCCAAAGTAATCATAATTATCTACTTTTATGTAATTATCAAGAGGATAACAATCATCATCTAAAGTGACGATTATATCAAAACCGTTTTTATAAGCCATATAAAAACCGAAAGATCTGATACTGGCATTTCGCCTTGGTATTATCCAAGAATTTTCACCTAATTCTTTTTTAAAATCCAACCAGCTGTAATGAATTAAATTAAATTTGTTTTTACAAAAATTTAAATCAAATGTCGGCTCAGGATTATCTTCTATTATAAAAATTGTCACATCGTATCTTGTGATATGAGCTTTCCATTCTTCAAGAAATCTCTTTATGCTTTCTCCTCTTATCGTAGGAACTACTAAGGCTATTTTGGTGTTATTTGGATAAGTATTCATTGTTACATGATCGTAATAATGTTATGTTATAATTATACCACATATGACGAACAAAAATATATTAATTTTTTTACCAGATGTTCTAAGACCACGAGGAGGAGGCCCATCAACTTTTATTTACAATTTAAGAACTGCGCTTGAAAAAGTTAGTAAAGACAAGATAGATAGTGATACTTTTGTAACAAGAAATTATGTTGTACATTTTGTTCATGCAGGAATTAAAAAAGATGTCGCGAATATAAAAAAGGACAAACTCTTCTTGTTAAAAGAATTTTTAAACCCACCTTATAAAATGATAAAAAAATTTATAGAAAACAGCCCACTAATTTACTTTTTATTTTCATTGAATTTCAGAATGAAAAAACTGATTTTAGAGAAGTTGGATATAATTGAAAAGTGCAAAGTTTTGTACTGTCCCGATGGTTTTAGTATTTATTATATGAAAAGGTATTTAAAGGACAATTTTGAAAATAAGATAAAACTATTACAAATACATTCACCCGATGATATTGTTAATGAACTTAAAAAAGTTTCTGAGTTCTATTCAACTAAAAACATTTTTAACAAACTTTTTCATCATATTTTTCCCTTTGAAAAATTCAGTTATATTAATAACTTGGGTATACAATCTACAAATTATTTTGTCTATCCATGTAAAGAAGCAATAGAAGTGCACTTAAAAGTTAATAAGGAAATTAAGAAATTTTATGATTTATCTCCAGATAAGTTTTTGCACTGTCCTACGGGTGCTCCTCTGTTAGTTGTTAACAAAAAAAGAGAAGAAACTAGAAAAGTCTTAGGTTTTAAAGAATCGGATTTTTTGGTAATTTTTATAGGAAGGCATAATGAATATAAGGGGTTTGATATTTTATTTGAAGCAATTAAAAACCTACGGAAAAATTACAAAGATATATATTTAGTAAGCGCCGGAAAAGGATCTTTGATTGAGAAATTTAAAAAAGATAAAGAAGCAGAGAAAGTATGGAAATATATTGGTTTTGTTGAAAATGTTGGAGATTACATAAATGCTTGTGATGTTCATTGTATTCCAAATAGAGAAAGTTATTTTGATATAGGTTTAATAGAATCTCTTTCTGTTGGCATACCGATAATTACTACTAATGTTGGTGGTCATAGATTTTTTAAGGATAAATCTAAAGGAATATTTTTGATAAATACAGAAATGAAAGAATTAATGGATGCTATAATTAAAGTTAAATCATTAAAGGAGACAGAAAGAGAAAAGTTAAAAAAGGAAAATAAAAAATTATACCAATCAAATTTTACCTTAGAAAAGTTTGCGCAAAATTTTTTAGAAATGATAGATACTGTTTTAAAAGAAAATAATTAAGATATGCCATTAGTCTCAATAATTCTTTCAACTTTTAATAGAGTAGATTTTTTAAAATTTGTATCCATCCCAAGTATTTTAAGACAAGATTATAAAAATTGGGAGTTAATAATTGTAGATGATGCTTCTACAGATGGAACTTCAGATTTTATTAAGGACCTGAAAAATAAAATTGAAAACTTAATTTATATAAAGTTTGAAGAAAATAAAGGTTATGGAGCAACGATAAATGAAGGAGTTAAGATTGCCAAAGGAGATTACATCGCCCTAATCGATGCAGATGATGGATGGCTTTCTGCAAAACTAAGAAAACAGATTGAGTTTATGGAAAAAGAAGATTTATTATCATCTACATGTTTGGTGTTTCAATACGATATTCTTAAAAATAAAATACAAGGCGTAACCAGTGTTGGACTTCCAGGATTTATAGCTAGAAAAAATTTTTTCGAAGTTATTTGTCCATTAAGTGAAGAATTAAAAGGAATTGAAGATTCAGAATTTTTTTTAAAATTAGAATTAGCTAAAATACATAATAAAATCCCCAGTAATTCTTTTAGAATTTTAAACGAACCGCTGGTTTGGTATGTGCGCCATCCGAAAGCTGTTTCTTTTTACGAAGGAATATCAAAATCAAAAGTTTTAATCGAAAGATACACCAGTTTCTTAAACAAATATTCTAATATTTCTTTTAATTTAGAAGATAAAATGCTCAAAGAATTTTTTGCTCGGAACTATCTAAAACTTGCAATGTATGATTTAATTGTTGGAGAAAAGGAACAAGCTATGAAATCTTTGGATATCTCACTTAAACTACAATTTTCGTTTATTGCGTTGTTTTTAAGAATATTTAATTTTTTACCTCAAAAAGTATATTTTCTTTTCAAAAAATTTTGGAGAGATTTTCTTGTTGAAGGTTTAATATATAAGAAAAACCTTCTAAAATATAGAAAGTATTACAAGCTTAATCTAGTCGAAATTAAACAATTAATAAAAGATACACAAAAGGTGAATTTAAAGATGTAATTATTTAAAATTTTACTTATGAAAATAGCTATTTTTTCTACACCAGTTTCGTTTGGGGGAGGAGAAAAACAGCTCATTGTTTTATTGAAGGAATTGCAAAAACATCACATTGATTTAATATTGTTTAATCTAGCACGGGCTCAAGAATTTGAAACCGCTCTTTTACAAAATAATATAAAGTTCATTAGTATAGGCAAAGATTTAGGATTTTCGCCAAGGTTTACTAAGTATGTAATTTATTTTTTTGAAATTTTACCTTCTATTATTTTTAATCCAAAATTTAAGGAAGTTTTCTTTAATTATGATATTTTATGGGCCAGAGGTTTTCCTGCGAATGCAATTTTAGCTTTAGGTAAAATGATATTTAAAAACAAGAAATACAAATTAGTATATTCGCATCACGCAGAAAAGCATTATAAAGGTAAGATTTTGAGATTCATTAATTTATTTGTACTTCAAAAATTCGATGTTATAATTGGAGTTTCAAGTTTGGTAGTAAACAGTCTAAAATCGATTTTTCCTGAAATTAGTGAAAGAATTATTTTAATTCCAAATTCTGTAGATTTTAGTAAGTTTTCAACTAATGTTACTAAAGAGAAATTAAGGGAGGAATTAGAATTGCCGAAAGATGCTATTTTGGGTATATACCCTGCAAGATTTTCAAAATCAAAAAACCATCTTTTTTTAGTTAAACTTTTACAGGAAATTGAAAATAATGATTTTAAAGTCGTACTTTTAGGAGAGGGTGAAACCAAAGAGCTATTTTTTAAAATGACCAAGGATTTGGGGCTACTTGATAGAATTGTTTACGGTGGTTTTGTAAAACAAGAAATATTAATTAAATATCTTTTAGCTTGCGATTTTTGTGTTTTTCCTTCATTAGCTGAAGGTTTTTCAAATGCAGTTTTAGAAGCAATGGCTGCCGGATTATCTGTTGTTATGTTTAAAAATATATGGACAGAAGAATACGGTAAAAATGTTATCGTTTGCGAAGATGAGGTTGAATTTATAGAAAAAACAAAAAAGTTGGTTTTTGATCCTGATTATAGAAAAAAATTAGGAATTGCCTGTAAGAATGATATAAAACATTTATCTCCAGAGGAAATTGCTAATAAATATTTAGAAGTTTTTAAAAGATTGGTATAATTTAAAAATTATGTGCAGGATAACGGGTTTTTGGGATTTCAAGTTTCAAGGTGAATATGATCACGCCAAAGTTTTACAAGAAATGATGGATTCTTTAGCTCATGGTGGACCTGATGACGCAGGAAGTTGTATATCAGAAGATGGCATTCATATTGCTAATAGGCGTTTGGCAATTTTAGATTTAAGTCCTGCTGGGCATCAACCTATGGAAGATGAGAATTATGTTATTTCTTATAATGGAGAGATTTATAATTTTAAAGAAATAAAAGAGATTTTAATGAAAAAAGGCTATAAATTTAAATCTAATTCTGATACTGAAGTTATACTCAAGGCTTGGAAAGAATGGGGAGAAAACTGTTTAAGTCTTTTTAGAGGAATGTGGGTTTTTGCTCTTTGGGACAAAAAGAATAAAGTTTTAATTTTATGTCGAGACAGAATCGGTGTAAAACCTTTGTTTTGGTATTACAGAGATAATCTTTTTATGTTTGCTTCAGAACTAAAAGCATTCCATAAACATCCTAAATTTAAAAAAGAACTTAACGAAATAGGGTTATCTTTATTTCTTCAATATGGATATATACCAGCTCCCTATTCTATTTTTAAATATACTTATAAGCTCCAACCGGGCCATATTCTCAAAATAGATTCTACAGGCAAAACAGAGGTTAAAAAATATTGGGACGTTTCTGATTTTTTTATAAAGGGAATATTAGAAAAAAACAATTGGCTTAAAAAACATGATGAAGAGATAGTTGAAGAATTTGAGAATATTTTAAAGGAATCTTTTTTATTGCGAATGGTATCTGATGTCCCTGTGGGTGTTTTCTTTTCTGGAGGTTTGGATAGTACCACTTTAGTGACTCTTCTTTCCCAACAATTAAGCACACCATTAAAAACATTTACGATAGGTTTTTATGAAAAACAATATAACGAAGCACTATTTGCGGCTAAGCTTGCAAAGTATTTAGGTACTGAACACACAGAAATGTACTGTACCCCCAAAGAAGCATTTGAAATAATACCCCATATACCAAATTTATATGACGAACCAAATGGAGATTCTTCAATTATCCCAACACTACTTGTTTCTAAATTAGCACGCCAATATGTAAAAGTAAGTTTATCTGCCGATGGAGGAGACGAGCAATTATGTGGATATAGAAAATACTGGTTTTTTAAAAATATAAATTTTCTAAGCAAAATACCCTTTGTCTC